>WFRL01000067.1 GCA_015486555.1 Candidatus Microgenomates bacterium
CTTTTCCCATGATTTGTTTAATTATATTTTTAACGCCAAAATTTTAACTATTTATCATCAGAGCCCAACTAAAGTTACTCTGTTTGATTTTATTAACCAAGATAATTGGGTTCGTTTTATGCACAATACTAAAGCCGCCTCTCCTTACGGTCCAGCCTGGAGATATATTTCCGCCGCCAGCTTTTATCTTTTTTATAAAATCCGCCCTTCTTTTTTGTCGGCTTTCGTAGCTTTAAAATTGGTCAATCTTATTTCTTATTGGACCGGATCTTATTTTATCTTTCTCATCCTTAAATTCCTGAAAATTAAAAACATCAAGTCCCGGCTGGCATTTTTTCTTCTTAACCCAGTTATTTTATGGGAAGGCTTATATATGGCCCATAATGATATGTTGATGACAACTTTTGGGCTGGCTTCTTTTTATTTCTTAATTAAAGCTGGCCAAGATAAAAATTTAAAGTCCAAATTAATCAACTTATTTTTAACCGCTTTCTTTTTAAGCTTGTCAATCACAACCAAATACGCCACTCTTGTTTTAATCCCGCTATATATCTTGTATTTAATAAAATCCAAACTTAACATCACTTTATATGTTTCATTTATTCTGTTTCTAACCGCTTTCAGCCGTTGGCCCTGGCTACATTCTTGGTACTTTATCTGGCCAATCAGCTTTGCTGTTCTCATTAATAACTTAAAAATTGTTAGATTTTTTTGGGTTTTATCTTTTTTCTTAATAATCAGATATTTGCCCTTTATTACCCAACAAAGCTGGAGCTTAAACCATTACCGAGAAATAATCCTGCTTTTAGGCATACCTATAGCTATATTAATAAATAACAAAATGACTTCAAAGTCCCAATAGTTTAAAATAATGGCATGAGTTTCACATTTGCCAAAATAAGAAAACAGTTTTTTAAACAGAAACTAATTATTATTTCCCTTTCAATTTTTGCCGCTATTTTTTTAAGAAGCTATAAATACATGTACCTGCCTTGGTCAACTCATGGCGAAGAGCTGCTTTATGTTTGGTCTGGTTATAGTTTGTTAACTAAGGGGGTACCAATTTCTTGGTCTAATCTTAATGCTTATCAGCCCAAAAACGTTTATTTTGACGGCCTTATTGGCAACCCAAAATTTCATAACACCTTTGGTACCAAATTATTTAAACCTTGGCTAGATGAGCCTCCTTTATTTTCTTTGATAGTTGGTCCACCTTTAGTCTTAACTCATACCGGAACGTTACATGATATTCCTCCGGCGGCTGTTTTTCGTCTACCGATGCTTCTTATCTCTCTTTTTATCTTGATTTTTATCTACAAACTGGCCAATTATCTCTTTGGCTTCTGGCCGGCTTTTTGGGCCGTCTTTATCTATGGTTTTTCGCCGCTGATTATTTTGTCCAACCGTCTGGCTGTACCGGAAAATTTAATTACGCTTCTTTTCTTAATCTTGGCCTACCTGACTTTGAAATTAAAGGAAAAGCCGAGACAATTAGTTAACTACACTATAATCATCTCTTTAATCGCTGGTTTGTCAAAACCGACTGGCCTATTTATTAGCCTACTTCCAGCTGTTTACTTATGGAAAAGAAAAAAACACAGGTTAAGCTTCATTAGTCTCATAATTCCCCAACTTCTTTTTTGGTTTATTTTTGGATTATATGGTTATCATTATGACTGGAAACTTTTTATAGGACTTATTCATCAACAAGGTTTTCGGCCGGCTGGCTTCACCTCACTAGCTTACCTTCTATCGACTCCTGCTTACGACATATTTCCGATGTTAGATAATTGGTATTATCTCCATCTACTGAGTATCTTTAGTTTGATTGTTTATTGGCGCTGGGCTAAAGATAAGAAAATAGAGTTCATTTTATGGTCAATTTTTACTTGGCTCTTTATTTTTGTTTTGTCATCCGGTCAAACTGATTTATTGCCCTGGTACCGTTATCCTTTATTTACCTTTTCGGCTATCACCTTTGGTTTCCTATTTACCAAGTTAATCCAAAAAGGCTTCGATATCTTTTCATATGCCACCGCCATACTTTTAAGCCTGGGTAATCTATTTTTATTGGATTCACCCTTTCCTCCTCCCCAAGGGTATAAAATGTCCTCTTTGACTTTTCGTCTTCTTCTCCTCCTATTACTTCTCCCAGCAACTATGGTGGCCTTAAAAATAAAAACTAAGCTCCTTACTAAAATTAGCACTTTCCTAGCCATATTCAGCTTTCTAATCGGCGGCCTATTTATCAATTCCTGGTATATCTACCGAGCTTATGGTCTCAAATGCGATAATACATCAACCTGTAACATTCCTAATATGACTGGCAGGCAACTTCTTAAAACATTTTTGAAGCACTCATGAGGAAGGTAAAAGGAAAGATGAAACCAAAGATCTCAGTTGTTTTAGCAGTTTACAATGAGGAAAAACAACTTGACCGATGCCTCCAAGCAGTAAAAGATTATGCCGACGAAATAGTTATCGTCGACGGCTCATCCACTGATAAGACAGTGGAAATAGCTAAAAAATATACCAATAAAATTATCATTACCGACAACCCTCCAATCTTTCATATCAATAAACAAAAAGCTCTTCAAGCCGCTTCTAATGAATGGGTACTCCAGCTTGATGCCGATGAGGTAGTTACTCCAGAACTTTGGCAAGAAATATTTCGGAGAGTAAAGAAGGAAGAAACAAAACTGAAAAACAAGCAAATTTACGGTTTTTATATTCCTCGCAAAAATTTCTTTTTAACTCGGTTCTTGACTAAGGGGGGGCAATATCCAGATTATGTTATCCGTTTAGTTAGAAAGAGTAAAGCTCATTTTCCTTGCCAATCTATCCATGAACAAATAGCTATTAAAAATAATAGGGTAGGCTATCTTACTCATCCTCTTCTCCATTATGGGACGACTGAGTTTTCGCGTTACATTCTCCGAGACAATCGCTACTCTTCTTTAACTGCCAAGTTTTGGTATGAAAGTGGAGTGAGACCATCCTTTAAGAATTTCCTCTATTACTTTATCTATAAACCTATCTATACATTTTTAAGTATTTATCTCCGCCATAAAGGTTTCGTTGATGGGTTTCCAGGCTTTGTCTTCGCTCTTTTCTCGGCCCTTCACTTCAATATCGCCTATATCAAACTCCACCAATTAACAAGTTATCCCCAAAACTATTTCCATGATTAACTCAACTACTAGAGTTAGATTTATCCAAAATTTACTTACTTTCACTTTTATCCAACTCTTCTTAATCTTTGGTATGAGTTTATCCCTTTGGCGTTATAATCAAGGCCAACTATTTTACTACGACTTCGGCATCTTCGCTCACACTATTTACCAACTTTCCCAATTTCACCTTCCCTATCTTGATCACATAGAATTAGGTCATGTGATTTTTTTAGGAGACCACTTTAATCCAAGCCTTAGTCTATTAGCACCTTTATTCTGGTTAGTTAAAGATATCCGCATTTTAGTAACCGAGCAGGCCTTACCCTTAGCTCTGAGCGGCTTAATTATTTATAAAATTGGCCGCCAATTAAAACTCAACTATCTTTTTACCTTCCTCATTCTAGTTCTTTACCTTGGCTTTCCTGGGAACCTCAATCCCTTCCTCACTGACTGGCATCCAGAGGCAACAGCCAACTTCTTCCTTTTGCTTTTTATTTATCTTTTTGTCTTTAAGAATAACTTAAAACTCTCACTTATCCCTTTTTTTATCTTTTTAGGTTTCAAGGAAAGCAATGCTCTCTCCCTTATCTCAGTTCTTATTTGGGTATTCTTCTTTAAACCACTTTTAAGGAAAAAATCTCTCGTTCTAGCCATTTTTAGCTTCGCTTATTTTCTAACTATTACCAAAATCGTTATTCCTCACCTAAATCACTCCCATTATATCTACGTACCTCAACTGCCAACTGATCTTCACCAAATAATTCTTAACTTGACCCTTTCTAAAAAGGTGCACTTCGTTGAGCAAAGTTTCAAATTCTTTTTTTATCTGCCACTCCTCAGTGGCTTCGCCTTAATTCCCATCGTCACTGAGTTCCTTATTCGACTTCTACCTACCCATTCCAAGTTCGAAAGTTTTACCCTGGGGATGCATTACAACATTTATCTGGCTACCTTTATGACTTTAGCTTCAATCCTCTCTCTTAAACACATTCAATTATTCCTCAAGAAAAAGGCTAAAAAGTTTTACCTGCCCTCTTTCCTAATTATCTCTGTTGTCAGCCTTTCTCTTCTGGCAGTTTTTCATAGAAGGGCTCGGGGCCTTTCCCCCTTAAACCTTCTTATCAACCCTGTTTTTTGGTCTGATTTAAAAAATGATCAGTGGGTTAAGGATCGTTTTACCGCTATTCCTAATACCACCTCTATTATGTCCCAAAACAATCTTCTTCCTTATCTCACCACTAAGGCCGACCAACTTTATCTTTTTCAAAGTAATTATCAAAAACAATCTCCTGATCTAATCATCTTTGATACTAATCCTGGGCAGAACATTAATGATTTTTATGGCTCCGATTTAAAAGTTGTTAAACTAACTGTTGATAAACTCAAAAACGACCCAGATTACCGCCAACTGCCGGCCGGGCCAAAAGATTATTACCTTTTTGTCAGGCTTACTACCAAGAGTTTAAAAATTAAAAATTTCAAATTATCTACGCTACCCACCAACCCTGAAGAAACCGCATCCAGGCAAAAATTAAAAAGATACCATTAACCCCAATTATTATTAATTTCAGCCTTTGAGGTAAGAAACTCAAGCCTAAGATAGCTGGGAAGACAACCAAGGTATACCGAGGCATTGAAGAGAGAGTGCCTGTTAAAGTGGGAAGTATTAAACTAGCCCATCCATAAATCCACCAAGAAGAAGGCAATTTTTTAACCATTCCTATTATAAGACCGATCATAGCCAAGAGAGTTGTCCAAACTTCTAAAACTAGAACAAAAAAAATAGGATTACTAGGGGGAGTCGTAAGAAACATCTTAAAATAACGATAAAATACCTGAGGTAGAAAAACTAACCGATCAGTTTCCCTGCCAGCTAAAAACTTGGCTTGGTTATGAACAAAGATAAAGGCATCACCAAACCTAAATTGGAGAAACCCCATAAATAACCAGAGACCAAAACCCCCTATTAAAAGCCAGGCCGACGTTTTTAAAATAACCTTTATTTTAAAAATTTCTTTTACATCTCCAAGAGCTAGTAATTTAAGTAGCCTTTCTCCTATAAAACCTAAAACAATAAAAATACCTACTAATCTTACTCCTGAGGCAAGTCCAGCCAAGATCAAAGTCTCTCTAATTCGATAGCGAGAATAAAAATAAAATGCTAAAAGAGAAAGAAAGAAAAATAAGCTTTCGCTGTAGAAAGTAACTAAGTAAAAACTACTTGGCCAAAGCAAGAGGAGGGGTAGAAACCAAGAAAAGTTCTTTACTCCTTTTACTTTTATCAATAAGTAGAGAGAAAGAAAAAGGAGAAGTAAATTTAACCCGGAGCTAACTAGAATAGTCCAGGATGGTCCTACTAACCAATAGATTAGCCTTCCTATTAAAGGAAATCCAGGGAAAAACGACTGAGATAAACCAAAATTATAACCTCCTTGAATAATTTTAAAATAATGGAAACCATCAAAATTAGCTAAAGGGTTCCAATAACCCCTAAATTTCTTAAAAATAAAAAGCTTGTTGGCTGGGTAAAATTTATCTGCTTCTAGCCAGCCAAGAATCAAAAGACCAAACCAAGTTACCACTACATACACATTTCCCAATAGTAGCGTTCTTCTCTTCATTTTAGTTAATTTTTAATCACACCCCCGAGGTGTAAATTAATCTATAAACCTTATAAGTTTCCTCAGCTGTTCTTAACCAGTTAAACTTAGCAGAGTAAGTTTTTAGTTTTTCCCTCTCCACCTCCTTTTTTCTCCTATAGGCTTGAATTATAGCCTCGGCTATCCTCTTACTATTAAAGGGGTACTTAATAAAAGTAGCCACTTCCGGGGTAACAATCTCTCTCAAAGAAGAGTTATTAGAAACTATAACTGGAGTTCCTTGAGATAAGGCTTCTATTACTGGTAAACCAAAACCTTCCCATAATGAAGGTTGAATGTAGAAATCAGCCAGTTGATAAAGAACAGCTAATTCTTTACTGTTTAGATAACCCAACATTTTAACCCTTTTGGATAACTTCCAAAAGTGAATTGCTTGGTGCAGTTGAATATTTTCCTCTGACATATGAGTAAAACCACTACCTGCTAAAACTAGTTTTGTCCGCGGATTCAAGTATTTTAAAGATTTGATCAGGGCTTTGAGATTTTTGTGATAATTTACATCACCAAGATAAAAGATAAAATTATCAAAAAGTTTATATTTCTGTTTAACTTTATCTATTATCCCCGCTTCAACAGAAGGTAATATTCTCCCGGCTAGGTAAACTGGGTAAATTCTGTTTCTTTTAAAATGTAAAAACTTAATAATATCCCTCTTAGAGCTGTAAGAATCAGTAATTATCCCTTTAACCTGACCTAGCTTAAATTTTTGCCAATAGAAACGTAATTGGCCACGGATACCTGGTGGGTAGTATTGTTTAAATCTTAAAGGGATCACATCATGGAGAGTAATAACAACCTTATTAAGATGCGAATAGGGAAGGGTATTGAAGTAAAAATCAAAAAACGGGTAATGGATTAAGTTGTACCGATCATAATCTAAACGGCCACCTTTGTGCAACTTTACCTCAAAATCACCTCTTTGTTGACTTAATTGACGAAGATATTTAAAAAGCATCTGAGCATATATTCCAATTCCTCTTTTAGAAGAAAGCTTGTTCATTTTGGAGATATCAATAACTATTTTCATTTTTTAGTCAAGTGTAAATTCCATAATCCTCTCCTCTCCATTCTAGCCTGTGCTTGAGCTCGCAAAAAAACATTCTTAAAAGCCACATTTGGGGGGATAGTTAAAATTCTAGCATAACCATTCCGAACTAGATAGTAATTCACTGACTTAGTTATATCGTGGCTATCCTTGCGGGAAAGAAAAACAAAACGGAGAAGGCGACCATACTTATCCGTATTTTGGACATCACGACTAAGAAAAACAATTTTCTTATCAACTAAATAATTAGTAACCGCTTTAGCTTTATAAGCCATAGCCTTTACTTGGGGATCCTCACTGTGAAGTTCAGGAGTGTTCATACCTAGAAAACGGATATGATCCCCGGTATCAACCACTATAGTATCGCCATCAATAACATACTCCACTCTGTACTTTTCCAATGGAAAAAGATTAAGGAGATATAATTTTTGCTTAACTTTATTAGCATCAAGCTTATTCAATAGGTAAGGTTCTTTCTTAGACGCATAGATAGAGAAAATAAAGACTGAGGCCAAAAGAAAAAGAAAGAATTTTTTCACATTAGGTCAAATTAACTTTTTCCTTGATTATAAAATGCGGCCGATTCTGAACTTCACGGTATATCCGGCCCAGATACTCTCCCATAATCCCCAACATTATCATCTGGACTCCCCCTACAAAGAGAACAGCAATAAAAAGAGCTGTCCAACCAGTAACATAATACTGGGGAGACAAAAATAATCGACGATAGAGAGCATAAATTATTCCTAAAAACCCTAAAATAGAGGTTAGCAACCCCAGATAAGTAATATAAGTTAAGGGCTTAGTAGAAAAAGAAGTCAAACCCTCTACAGCGAAAGCAATCATTTTAGAAAGAGGATAATGAGTTTGGCCGTATCTTCTTTCTTGGCGGTCAAAATAGACATAGGTAGATTTAAAACCAGTCCAAGAGGTTAGTCCTCGTAAAAACCTAGCGTGTTCGGGCAGATTATTAAGGATATTAACTACTTTTCTATCTAAGAGACGATAGTCTCCTATATCTGTTGGGATAGGAACATCAGAAAGAAGGTTTATAAAACGGTAGAAAAGATAGGCTGTTATTTTTTTAAACCATTTATCTTGCCGGGTTCGCCGTTTGGCATACACCACTCGGTAACCTTCCTGCCATTTTTTTACTAGCACATCTATTAACTCTGGAGGGTCCTGAAGGTCCGCATCAATAGTTACTACAGCATCTCCATGGGAGTAACGGTAACCTGCAGTCAAAGCTATCTGGTGGCCAAAATTACGAGAAAAACTAATTAACTTTATTCTTTTATTTTTCCTGGCTTGGGCTTTTATCTTTTCAGCAGTTTTATCTTTTGAACCATCATTAACAAAAATCAATTCATAATTATACTTTTCTAATATTGGTAGGGTTCTCTTGAAAAAATAATTAACACTATCCTCTTCATCAAATGCAGGAACAACTAAACTCAATAAAAAATTATTTTTCTTATCCCAACTCATACTTCCCTATTATACATAATGTCTGATTTCTTAATCTTCTTGTTCATTAATAATCCCTCTCAAAAATTGAATTAGTCGAGTATATAATCTTAAATTATGAATCGTAGCTAGTCGCCAGGCTAAAGAATCCCTAATTTTAAAGAGATGATGAAGATAAGCTAAACTGTAATTCCGGCAAGTGTAGCAATCACAGTTTTTATCAATAGGATAGAAAGCGCTTTTGTAAATTTCTTTCTTTATCTGGACAAACTCAAAATTATCTGGATAATCAAAAAGGTCGACTTCAGTCAGATCTTTTTTAAATCTATACAGCCGCTGGTGGCGGGCATCACGAGTAGGTAAAACACAGTCAAAAAGATTAAACCCCATCTCAACAGCTTTTATTATTGCTGCTGGATTACCTATACCCAAAGCATACTTAGGCTTATTATCAGGCATTAATTGGGCATCTACTTTTAAGAATTCATAATCAATCTCTCCTTGATCATTAACCGGCCAACCTCCTAAACCAAAACCGTCAAAACCAATTTTTATTAATTCCCGAGCACATCTTGTCCTTTCCTTATAGTTAGTTCCCCCTTGAACTACCCCGAAAAGAAGAGGTCGGTTACTTTGATTATAATGATGATTTTCTAATTGTTCCAAAAATTCTTCTTTACATCTTTTGGCCCACTCAATAGTCATATCAACACTCCTTTTAGTCATTAACTCATCAGCATTAGGAGGGGTAAAAAAATCCAAACAAACCATTATATCTGCCCCTATTCTGAACTGAGTTTGGATACTTTTTTCCGGGGTCAATAGATAAGGTTTCCGATGATTAAGTGTGTCAAGATAAAAAGTTACTCCCTTCGGGGTAATTCGGCCCATCTTTTTATTTTTAAAAACCATTGATAAAACTTGGAACCCCCCTGAATCAGAAATAACCCAACCGTTCCAGTTCATAAATTTTTTAATCCCGCCAAATTTTTTCAATAAATGACTGCCTGGGTGGGATAAAAGATGATAGGTATTGACTACCAACCCTTCAATTCCTACTTGTTTTAAATCTCCACTATCTACACTTCTTACCACTCCCCGAGTAGCATCAGGAAAAAAATTAGGAAAAAGGAGCTCTTTACCTTTAATAGTTACTTTTTTTAGATATGACACACCTTCCCATTATAACTTGATTAAGAGTTGTTATAAAATGAAGAGATGATTATTGCTTTTGATATTACCCAGTTAATCTATGGTACTGGTGTTTCAGTTTACATTTCTAATCTCATAGAGGGTCTGTCTCGTTTAAACCTAGGGTCGAATTATCAATTTAAATTTTTCGCTTTTTCTCGAGGTGGCTATGCTAAATTAATCTCATTTAGCCAGCAATATAAGGAAGTGCCACAGTTTTCTTTTAAATTCTATCCTTTCCCTGAAAAGATACGCTCTTTATCACTCTCTTTAAAAATCGATCCATCAATTTTAATCGGTCCCTACGATTTACTCCATGTCCCAGATTGGGTTGGTTATCAGACTAAACAACCAGTTCTTACCACCGTTCATGATTTAGCTATTCATCGCTTTCCCTCACTTTTTCACGCAGAGATTGTGAAAAAAGAAATTAAATATCTAGAATGGGCGGCCAACTCTAGCCAACGCATCATCTGTGTTTCTCGAACAACCAGAAAAGACCTTCACCACTATTACCCAAAGGCTCAAGAAAAAACAGCAGTTATTTATGAAGCCGACCCTTTTGAGTTTACTCAACCTTCTCCTTACGACCAAGTAACTTCTAAATATAAACTCCTTCCTCGACAAAAATACTTTTTATCTATCGCCACTTTAGAGCCTCGTAAAAATCTTAAACGTCTAGTTCAGGCTTTCTTGGCAGCTAAAATTCCCTATCATAATCTCCTCATTGCTGGTAGAATAGGGTGGGGTGATGTTAAAATAACTTCTCATCCGTCTATTAAATTGCTCGGCTATGTACCTGCCTCAGATTTGTTAACTCTCCTTCAACATTCTTCCGGTTTAGTCTATCCATCTTTATGGGAAGGCTTTGGTTTACCTCTTGCAGCAGCTATTGCCTTCAACACCCCAATACTAACAAGTAGTCAGGGATCAATGGCAGAAATAGCACCTTCTAAAGCCATATTAGTCAACCCATTGGAGACTAATTCCATTATCGAAGGATTAAAAAAGCTTAGTTTAGTAAAATCAGTTTCTTATAATAACCCATTTTCCTGGTTGAAAACAGCTCAAGAAACTTTAGATCTATACAAAACTGCTTTAAGAGCAAGAGAAGAATAGAGCCTTACCCACTCAAAAATCGGATCAAAAAAAAGAAATATTTAAGTTAGAAAGTTCATAAAGTTCATAAAGTTTGTAAAGTGCAGGTTACCCTGACAAGTTGAAATGATCGGAGAGGAGTATCTTTCGACTTATTCAAGATAACGATTAAAAGAAGCAATTATTTCTTCGGGTCATTCTGACCCTCCATGGCGGAGGGGAAGAATCTAGCGAAGCGCAAAGGTATTGGCATCCAAGCTTGGGTTCACTCTCCTGCGCCTATCGGCTAGATCCTTCGTCGCTCCAGCTCCCGACAAGTCGGGATGATAAGAGGGAGTGCACTTTCAGCTTGTTCAGGATAACAAGGGAGAAAAAGCTCCTCAGGACGACTTTTTAAAGAGATTTTACTTTATGAACTTTCTAACTTTTGTTAATCTCAGTTCGATTTTTCGATCAGGTAGGACTGATAGTGTTCTCAAGCCACCAGACCATTTATAATTATTTATGATCTATATAGACGCTAATGAAGCAAATGTTCCTCATCCAGTCGGAAGTAACGTCTTCGTTCAACAATTCTTAAAAGCCCTTCAGGAAACATGGTTGCCTGCAGATCCTCCAGTAACTCTCCTTCTTAACAAACCTCCCCGAACACCTTTTTTTAGAACCTTAAACTGGTCGATTAAAATTATACCTCCTTCACCTTTCTGGACCCAATGGCGACTACCTCTTTATCTTTTTAAACATAAACCCAAAATTATCTTCACTCCAGGACATTATGCTCCCCGTTTCAAACCTAAAGGAACTAAATCAATAATCACCATCTTCGACCTGGCTTTTCTTCATTTTCCCAACTACTTCACCTTCAGAGATCTTTGGCAACTAAAGTCATGGACTAAGTACTCTGTTCGCCAGGCTGATTTGATTCTCACTATTTCTCAGGCAACTAAGGAGGACCTCCAATCTAGTTACTCTATCTCTCCTGAGAAAATTAAAATTATCTATCCTGGCGTCAAATGGAGCAGTCTCCAATTAAAACAAAAAAACACCAATGAAGATGAAGAGTTCCTTCTTAAATATGGTCTAAAAAAGAAAAAATACTTTCTTTTTGTGGGGACACTCCAACCAAGGAAGAATATTGTTAATCTTATTAATGCTTTTCTCAAGTTGAAAACAGATTACAAATTAGTCATCATTGGCAAAAGGGGTTGGCTCTTCCAGGAAGAGATAGCTCCAATCCTCTACCCAGCGCTAAAGAGTAAAAGAGTATTCTGGTTAGAGTTTATTCCCGATTTCCTACTCCCCTTTTTTTACCAAAATGCTTTTTTTCTTGTTCTCCCTTCTTTTTGGGAAGGTTTTGGCCTGCCAATAGTTGAAGCAGGTTACTTTTCAACACCTGCCTTGGTCAGTGCTAATTCTTCTCTTGGAGAGTTAATTTCCAATAAAAATCTACACATCTCACCTCCCTTTTCTGCCACTCAAATTAAGATTTCCTTAGAAAGAATGCTAAAATTAAAGGAAAAAGATTATGAAAAACTTAGCCAGCAAGCCAAAAAAAGAAGTCAAAAATTCAATTGGCTTAACAGCGCCAAACTTATTAAGAAGCAACTTCTTAAACTCTATTAATTTTAATCAAATATTTTCCCCCTTCCTCATCATCTTTTTAATAGGAGGTTTAGCACTCAGGATTTATAAACTTGACCTCCCTCTCGGAGATTGGCATTCCTGGCGCCAAGCAGATACGGCAGCGGTTACCTGGTTTCTTAATAAGCATTTCGATTTTCTCCATCCCCACTTCTTTGATATTTCTAAAGTTCCCTCAGGCCATTACAATCCTAATGGTTACCGTTTTGTAGAATTCCCCATTTACAATCTCCTCCATCTAACTACTTTTAGAATAATCCGTTTATTGCCTATTACTTTCCATTATCCATTTGAAGTGGCTGGCAGACTATCCAGTACTTTAATGTGGCTCATTGGGGGAGTATTCCTCTTTTATCTCCTCAAAAACTTATCTAACCAAATAATTGCTTTATTAGCAACCTTCTTCTATCTTTATCTTCCTTATACCATTTATTATTCCCGGACCATCCTTCCCGGTCCGACTACCGTCAGTCTTAGTCTTATCAGTCTCTACTATTGGTGGTGTTTAAGAAAAAAGGCTAGCCTTCGATATTTTTTAGCTAGCTTGTTCTTCACCGCTCTAGCAGTCTTAAGTAAACCTTATGCTGTTTTTATTATTGGATTATTTCCTTTGCTTCTTACCATTAAATTTATCCGGCAAAAAAACACCAAGTACTATTGGTTCATCCTTAGTGGAGTTCTTTCTTTATTACCTTTTGTCTGGTGGAGATGGTGGATCGGTCACTTTCCTCAAGGTATTCCGGCTAACAAATGGCTACTCAATGCCGGTGGGGTGCGGCTAAAGCCTGTCTGGTGGCGATGGCTTTTCTACGAACGAATAAGCAAACTTATTTTAGGAGGGTGGGGTAGTGGTTTCTTATTAACTGCTTTTCTTAGCCCTTCCATCAGGAAGAAATTATCATCCTCATTCTTTCTTTTTCTCAACTCCCTCGGAGGAGGAGCTCTTCTTTATTTAATAATATTTGCCCGGGGTAATATTCAACATGATTATTATCAAATAATGATCATCCCTGCTTTAGTAACTATTCTAGGTACTGGTTTTTATACTTTTCTTAATCTTACCTTTGCTTCTCCAACTTCTTTAACCACTAAGGGGGCAATTTTAACTGCAGTCCTTTTCTTTACTTTTTCTACTTTAGGATTTTCCTGGTATCAGATCCGCGATTACTACAACATAAATGATTTGAGAGTTATTAAAGCTATCGAACAACTCCAATCTACCATTCCTCCTCAAGCCAAAATAATCACTGATTACCAAGGAAATAGTCTGCTTCTCTACCACTTTAAGCGGCACGGCTGGCCAGTGGTAACTGATTCTATTCAAAACCTCTATCAGAGAGGGGCCAGTTATTATTTTGCTCCTTTTCCAACATCCACATCCAACAAACTGGCCAAAATATGTCACAATATTAAAAGGGTAAACAAAACCGTACTTATTAATTTAAACACCTGTAACTATGTTCAAAACTAAAAATGGTCTTTATTATTGGCAGTTAGATCTCCAAACATTCTTAATTAAAAGTATCATTCGCTTTAAAACATACTTTTGGGAACTCGTTGTCTTTGGGTTGCACCTTGTTAGTCATCTTCCTTCTCACTGTCTCCGCCGCTTTTTTTACCGTTTGGGAGGAATACAAATAGGGCAGGGTAGTGCCATTCATATGGGGTTAAGGATTTATTATCCTAAAAATATTCAGATTGGCCAAGACAGTCTAATCGGTGAAAATTGTGTTCTTGATGGTCGAGATAAACTCATTATTGGCAACCACGTTGATATAGCTAGTGAAGTGATGATTTATAACTCCGAGCATGATATTAATGACCCTTCTTTCTCTCCCGTCTCAGCTCCAGTAAGAATTGAGGATTATGTTTTTATTGGTCCTCGAGTAATCATCCTCCCCGGAGTAACCATCGGCCGAGGCGCAGTGATAGCTGCTGGAGCAGTCGTCACTAAAGACGTTCCTTCATTTATTATTGTAGGTGGTATTCCGGCTAAAAAAATTGGCCAGCGGCAACTTCAAAACCCCCACTATACAATTGGCCGGGCTGCTTGGTTTAGGTAAAAATGAAAAAAATACTCACTATTATTTACATCATCGGTTTTCTTTATCTTCTTCTACCTACCCCCGAAATTAATCCTCAGGTTATTGGCTACCGATCTTTAGAGCCAGGAGACACTGGTCAAGTCCCTAATATTATTGCCGCTTACTATACCAATCAATCTAGAAAAGAGATAATAAACTCTATTCAAAGGCAATTTAAAAAAAGCTGTATTAACTTCCCTTATCACTTTTGCCTCACTTTACCTACTTACCAACTAATCCATCCTCCTGAATACGCTAAAAAGGTAATTCGTCAGACCCATCATTCTTGGCATTTTGTCGAATTAATCCATTGGCAACGTGAGTCTCTTTTTATCTCATTTTGGGAACCAGCTTTAAGAAACAAAAGTCTCCATCTCCAAGGACGTAATTTTATCTTGGTTCATCATCAACCTTGGCAAAAAAAAGTTACCTTCTATTACCAACCAAGTAGCTGGCTATGGAGGGAAATTATCTGGACGCTGGAAGCTGTTGCTCTTTGGTGGTTAACTAAACTTTTAAAAGACCTTTATCAAAAAGGACAGAAATTAAAATTTGAACTTCTAGCTCATGGACAATAAATGGAAAAAATTCTATTCTCTTTGGTTGGTTTTTATTTTACTTTTTATTCCCCTTTATCCCAAACTTCCCCTCTTTAGCTTACCAGCTACTTATGTAGCTATCCGCCTAGAAGACTTTATTATTCTTTTAACCTCAATTTTTACTCTTATTTTCTGGCTAACTCGAAACCAATTACCACCACTCTTAAAGAAACTTGCTCCTCCCCTTTTACTTTTTATCTTTATTGGCTTTATCAGTTTATTTAACTTTACTTTTATTTATCACATTGGTTTCCCTCATTTAGCTTTTCTTCATTGGTTAAGAAGAATTGAATACTTAGTCCCTCTTCTAGCTTTTTTGACTTTACCCCTTTCGCTAGAAAAAATCGATACTTATTTCCTTACCATTCTTACCACCACCTTCTTGGTTGACATCTACGCTTTAGGACAAAAATATCTTAGTTGGCCAGTTATTTCTACCATGAATCGAGAGTTTTCTAAAGGTAAGCTACTCAAACTAACTTGGTTAGCCCGGGTTAACTCAACCTTCGCTGGGCATTACGATCTGGCTATTTTTCTAGTAATCACTCTCAATTTAAGTTTAGGATTCTACCTTTACCAGCAAAAAATGACTAAAATTAAGAAAACTCTCTTCTGGTTTTGGTGGTTAGTAACCTTTGATGTTTTAATTCTTACCGCTTCCAGGGTATCCATAGTGGCTTTCTATCTCACCTTCCCCTTAATCCTAATTAGCCAAAGAAGGTGGAAACTATTAAATATACTCTTTCTAATTAGCCTTATTCTTACCTTTCAATCTAACAACCTCAACCAACGCTTTTATAGCTTGCTCCCCCCAACCATTCAAAACAAATTGGTTCTCCTAGAAGTAAAGACTAATCAAACTAAAGAAAAACTTCTCTCCTTCCATCTAGATTTGAAGAAACAAAGAAAGAGAATAAGCTTAAGCATTAAGGAAATAACCCCAACACCATCTTTAGTACCTTCCTCTCCTCCTTCTTCTTCTTCCCCTTCACTGGTCAACCTCCAACCCAAAATTCCATCTTCTTCACCTCAGATAATGCCTTCTTTACCAGCTACAACCTCAGCTCTAGCAACCTCAGCTGCTTCTATTTCACCTTTTCCAACTCCTGAACCAGTGGCGGCAGCAGCTGTTCGCTCTTCCCAAATTCGTTTCCAAGCAGAATGGCCAAGAGCTTGGAAAGCCTTTCTTAAAAATCCCCTCTTTGGTACCGGTTACTCTTCCCTAGGACTCTCTACAGACAATGACTACTTGAGAATGCTAGGAGAAACAGGCTTAGGGGGTATCCTCGCTTTTTTTATCCTCTGGCTAAACATTACTTTCCTTTTCGTTAATCTTTTAAGGGAAAAAACTTTTATTTTAACTTTAGGCTACCTAGCCGCTCTTTTGAGCCTTTTCCTCAGCGCTATCTTTATCGACGCCTTCGAGTCTTCAAAAATAGCCTACTATATCTGGAGCTTAACGGGGTTGTTTCTTAATTTTAACTACACTAAGGAGAGAAAAAAATGAAAATTTTAATGATTACCCCTTATTTACCTTATCCTCTCTATTCAGGTGGCCAAATAAGAACTTTCAATCTTCTCAAACAGTTAAGTAAAAAGCACCAAATAACCTTAATTTCTTTTATTAGAAAAGATGAAGAAAGAACTTATCTTCCTCTTTTGGATAAATTTACTGAAAAGATAATTACTATAAAAAGACGGCGGGCTTGGAATCTTATCAACATTCTCTTAGCCGGTTTCAGTAACTATCCTTTTCTAGTCAGCATTTATTATTCTCCTCACTTAAAAAGAACCATTAAAAAGCTTTTGGAAGAAGATAAATATGATCTTATCCATGCCGAGACATTTTATGTTTTACCTAATATTCCTCAAACATCAACACCAATTCTTCTGGTTGAACAAACTATTGAGTTTTTGGTCTACCACCGTTATAGCCAAAGAACATCTTTATTTTTTCTCAAGCCTCTTCTTTATCTTGATGTAAGTAAAATTACTTCATGGGAAAAACACTACTGGAAGAAGGTTGATAAATTAGCAACGGTTTCCGCCAAAGACAAAGAATATATCCAAAAAAGCATCAATAGAAAGGATATTCAAGTTGTCCCTAACGGGGTAGACTTTGATTCCTTTCAAAAAGTATATGAAGGGAATATTAAAAGAAAAAAGGGAAAAAATATACTTTTTGTTGGCAACTTTACATGGTTACCCAATAGGGAAGGCGTCTATATATTAACTAAGGAAATCTGGCCGATAATCCACCGACGCCTTCCTTCTGCTAAACTGTTTATCATCGGTCGAAATCCTACCTACAATATTATCCGCCTCAATAATCCCCAACTGAAGATTAAGGTGTTAGGAGAAATTAACGATATTCGTCAAGCTTTTTCTTCAGCCGATCTATCTTTACTACCTATCAAAAACGGGCGGGGCACTAAGTATAAAGTTTTAGAATCCATTGCTGCCGGCGTTCCGGTAGTAGGAACTCCCTTAGCTGTTGAAGGCTTAAATCTCACTCCCGGAAAAGAAGTTCTAGTTGGTCAAACAAGCCAAGAACTAGCTAGTTATGCTTACCAATTACTTCAAAACCCTCAATTAGGAAAACAAATAAGCCAAGCTGCCTTGGTAAAGTTAAGAAAGCAATTCTCCTGGACAAAAGTAGCTAAACAACTGGAAAGTATTTACTTTAGCATTTCTAAGAGGAGAAAATGAATCAAACTAAACCTCTCTTAGAAATCATTATCCTTAACTACAACACTACTGACCTAATCTATAATTTAATCAGCTCTCTCATTAAAGATATGCCCCAAGAGTGGCGGATTACGGTTGTAGACAACAACTCTCTCCCCCAAGAAAAAAGGGTATTAAAAACCAAACTTCGACTATTCCCTATCAATTTTCTCTTTAATAAGCAGAACTTAGGCTTCGCCAAAGCTAATAATCTAGCCCTTCGGAAAAGTCAGGCACAATATGTCCTCCTTTTAAACAGCGATATTCAAACAACCGTTTCCACTATTAAGACCCTTTTGGATTTCATTCAAAAGGAGAAAAGGATTGGCGCTCTTTCTCCTCAACTACTTCTCCCTTCCGGCCAACTCGATTGGGCCTGCCATCGTGGCTTTCCTACTCCTTGGAATTCGTTAACCTATTTCCTAAAATTAGAAGAGTTATTTCCCTCTTTACCTTGCTTATCAGGCTATCATCAAAAATACAAAAATCTCAACCGACCCCACCAGGTAGACTCTATCAGTGGGGCTTATTTTCTCAGCCCCCACTCAGCTTTAAAGGAGGTGGGTTATTTCGACGAGGACTACTTTATGTATGGTGAGGATCTGGATTTATGTTACCGATTGCGGCAAAGAGGGTATCAAATATGGTACTTCCCTTTAGTTAAGGCCACTCACCTTAAACATCGCGCAGGAATAAAGAGCAGTTTTACCTCTACTAATCAGAAGATCCGCCATCATTTTTATCAAGCGATGAATATCTTTTACAATAAACATTATGCTAAATCTCAACCCGCACTTATCAATTCCTTAGTTAGATCTGGTATTAAACTTCTAGAAAAAACAAAGTTCAAATGAAACCAATAATTCTCATAGATGCTCGTTTTTGGTCAGCTGTTAATGGTGGTTTGTCTAAATACACTCGAGGTTTGATTTATAATCTGGCCAAACTAAAAAATTCTCCCTTCAGGTATATTATTCTCACCTATAAGGAACACCCCTCTTTGGCTAATAATTTTCAAGTTATCCCCACCCATATCCCCCATTACTCTTTTTCTGAACAAGCCTTATTTTTCTTAATAAAAAGATATCGGCCAGCCTTAGTTCATTATCTCCATTTCAACCATCCTTTGCTCACTCCTTCCCCCTTTATTGTCACCCTCCATGATCTCATTAAAAACCACTTTCCTCAACCTAAAGATACCAGCCATAACTTCTTAATGTATAAGGTCAAACGCTGGGGTTACACTCTTACTCTCAAAAACGCTTTATATTATTCTCAAAGAATAATCACACCTACTCAGGCAGTTAAAAATCAAATAACTTCTTCCTATCCGATACCGAGGGAAAAGATAATTCCTATCTATGAAGGAGTTTTTTTCAAAACTCAAGAGATAAATCCTCTTCCCATAAAATTACCTTCTAAATATCTTCTTTACGTTGGCAGTTTTTACCAACATAAAAATATAGGTTTCTTAATCAAAAATATTAACCTTATCCATCAATTAAATTTAAATTTGGTGATGGTGACTCCAAAAAGGATTAATCTCAACTGGAAGGAAATCTTAAGAGAAAAGAGAATACTGTTCTTTTCTCAGCTCAAGGAATCTCAACTTAGATACCTCTATAAGAACTGCTATGCTTTTATTTCTCCTTCCCTTATGGAAGGCTTTGGCTTACCGGTAGCAGAAGCTTTTTCTTTTAATAAACCTGCTCTTCTTTCTAATATTCCTGCCTTTCGGGAGATTACCCACCAAAGGATGCTTTATTTTTCCCCCAATTCTAGTCAGGATCTGGAAAATAAACTTCAAGACTTAATTCAAAACTACTCCTTTTATGAAAAAATGAGTGAAAACCTAAAAAATTATTTTGATTTTCACACCACAGCTATGAAAACTCATCAACTTTATCGAGAAATTGTTAATATTTAACCTATGAATTTTCAGTATAATAAACTTCGTTTAGCTTTGGTCTATGATCAACTCACAAAATGGGGCGGGGCTGAACAATTAATTAATAATCTTATTCCTTTGCTACCTCCTCAAACTGTTATCTTTACTCCCAAACTCAAAAATAAAAGAAGAATTATTTTTAACTCCAAAGAGATAGAAACCTCTTTTCTTTCCTCTTTCCCTTTTAAGTTCTTACCTTATCAACTTCACCTTAATCTCAGTCAGCTAGTTATTGAAAATTTTAATTTTAACAACTTTGATTTAGTTTTATCTCTAGGAAATACTTTAGCCAAAGGAGTAATTACTAACAGCAAAACAAGGCACCTCCACTATGCTTTCACCACTAATCGCTTTCTTTGGCAGGATTATCAACTTTTTAAGAAACACCTTCCTTTTTATCTTCGTCCTCTTTTCAGCAGATGGGCATCCAATTACCGTTTTTGGGATTACCTAGCCAGCCAACGAGCTGATAAAATAATTACTCTTTCCTCATACAGTCAGCAACTAATCAAAAAATACTACCACCGACCAGCAGAAGTAGTTTATCCTCCCTTTAGCCTTAATTATTGGCTTACTCTCCCTTCTCACAAGATTAAGATTCCCTATCAAAAATTCTTCCTTTTAGTTGGCCGTTTAGTTCCTCAAAAAAGAATAGAAATAGCTATTCGAGCAGCTATTTCCACCCAAACCAACCTCATTATAGTCGGTAAGGGATGGCTAAAGAGACATTTAGAAACTTTAAGTACTAACCATCCAAATATTCTTTTCCTAACAGATATCACTTTTAACCAACTAAAGTACCTTTATCAGAAAAGCCAGGCTTTAATTGCTCCTCAAGAGGAAGACTTTGGCTTCATTTTCTTAGAAGCCGCAGCCTTTTATACCCCCATCCTTAGCTATTTCCAAGGAGGCCAAAGAGATATTTTAAACTCCTATCCTCAAACTTACTTTTTTTCTTCTTTAACACAATTAATTAGTCTTTTAAATAAGTTTTCTTCTTCCTCTCGCTTAATTAATCAATGGCCAGAAAAGAGTAAAATGGAAAGGTTTTATCTCCCTTTTCAAAAGGAGACATTTCAGGTTAAACTTAAAGAGATTATTACTCAATTATTTAAAGAAAGGTCAGAAAGATGAAAGCAATAATTTTTGCTGGAGGAATTGGAACTCGTTTATGGCCCCTCTCTCGTCAAAATACTCCTAAACAATTTGAGAAAATTATTAACAATAAATCCACTCTTCAGTTAGCTGTTGATAGACTTCGACCAGAATTTGACTGGAAAGATATTTATATCTCCACTGGCCAAAAATATTTTCAAATAGTTAAAAAACAACTACCTCAGCTTCCCTCAACTAATTTTATTTTAGAGCCAGAAACACGCGATGTAGCCCCGGCCATTGGGCTAGCTATGATTCATTTGAGAAAACATCATCATCAAGATGAACCAGTGGCTATTTTATGGAGCGATCACCTCTTGGAGAAAGTAACTAACTTTAAAACTGCCATTAAGTTTGCTGGAGAGTACATTAAAAAGAATGATGATAAGTTCGTTTTTATCGGTCAGACACCCCGTTTCGCTTCTGAAAATCTAGGTTGGATTGAAATAGACCACCAGATAGAAAAGAAAGGGCAACTTGAACTTTACCAATTCAAATCTTGGCACTATCATCCCCCAAAGAACCTAGCCGAAAAATATTTTACTGATGATCATCATGTTTGGAATGTTGGCTATTTTGTGGTCAAACCTCGTTTAGTCCTAAATTACTACCAAAAATTAGCTCCAACTTTCTATTCCCATTTAACTGAAATAGAAAAAAACATCGGTCAGGAAAACTACTGGAAAACTCTTCAAGACCACTATCATCAACTGGAAAAAACTTCTTTTGATAGCTTAATTTTAGAAAGAGTAGAACCAGAGAAGGGGGTAGTTATAAAGGTGGAACTAGGTTGGACAGATATTGGAACTTGGGACTCCTTATGGGAAGTTCTAAAAAAGGATTCCAAACAAAACCTCAAAAGGGGAAAGATTATTACCTTCAGGGTTAAAGATAGTCTACTTTATAACTACGAAAAAAATAAACTGGTGGTAGCTGTTGGTCTAGGGAAAATGGTCATAGTTAATACTGATGATGTTATTCTAGTCTGTCCCCAAGATTCAGCCCCTCAAGTAAAGAAGGTGGTTAAAGAACTTCAAAAAGAAAAAAAATATGTTAAGTATACCTGAAGATACCACTTTTAATCAGCTGCCTAAATTTTCTAAAGGTTACCTTATAAGTAAGCGATTCATTGATGTGGTTGGCAGTTTGTTTTTGTTAATTTTATTTTGGCCTGTTTGGATTATTATCCCCATATTAATTAAAGCAAAGTCGAAAGGCCCTATTTTCTATAAACAAAAACGGGTTGGCTTGAGAGGTAAACCATTTACTATTCTTAAATTCAGGTCAATGGTGGCTAATGCTGATGAAATTATTAAAAACGACCCTAAATTATGGAGAAAATTTCAAGAATCAGATTGGAAGCTTGAAGATGATCCACGGGTAACTTCAGTGGGCCGTTGGTTACGTCGATTAACATTAGATGAACTCCCCCAACTCATAAACGTTTTACGAGGAGAAATGTCGCTTGTCGGTCCACGGGCTTATCGATTTGAAGAAATAAAGTACCAAGAAAAGAAACATTCTGAAGCAGCTAGATTAATCAAAATTGCTTTAGAAATAAAGCCAGGAATAACCGGACCATGGCAAACCTCTGGGCGAAATGATGTTCCTTTTATTGAAAGGGTAAAGTTAGATGCCTACTATGCTTTGAAACACTCAATAATTGATGATATCATTATTATATTAAAAACCCCATTAGCAATGATATCAAGGTGGTAAC
>WFRL01000068.1 GCA_015486555.1 Candidatus Microgenomates bacterium
CCTCCGGCCACCTCCTCGGCAAGTTCAGGAGATAAAATTCTTTCAAATCATCATCTTCCAAACAAATATCTCCCTACTCTATAACTCGAAACTATTTAACCAAAAACATTGTCAATTAGTAAGTTATACCACGAAACTTTAAATCAATAACACCGCGCCGAGGAAGGCGATGAGGGCGGCGGCAATTTTCTTAGCAAGATCTTGCCTTTCCTTGAGAAGAAAAACGCCGCCGAGGGTGGTAAAGAGAGTGATGAATCCAGCCAGGGTTAGAACCTTGAAAACTTGGCCATAGTTTAAGGCATAAAGAAAAGCAAAGAAGCCGGCGACATTAAAGAAGGCCATCAAAGCCACCTTTTCTACCGCGATCGACTTCCATTCTCGAGCTAATGTTTTCACCGGTAGAGGAGGTAGAAAGAGCAGGAAGGGAATCGTTGTTCCCCAAATGGCATAGTTATAAAAATTAACACCAGCTGCTTGGGAAGCGATTTTGTCTAAAGATGAAGCGATGCCAATGGCCAAACCAGCTAAAAGCCCAAAAAGCAATCCTTTTCTATGTTTCGGTGCTCGCAACTTTCCACTGACCAAGATAACGGCAACAGTCATCAAGATAGCCCCAAGGAAATGGCGGGGAAGAATTTGTTCCTGGTAGAGGTAAATAGAGAAGAGGAAATAAACAAGACTGGAAAGGGCGATAACGATCGATAGAGTTGAGGCGGCCAGATTCTTAGCCGCCACCCAGATTGAACGATCGGCAATAGAATAAACGAGGGCATTCAACAAAAGAAGAAAAATCCCATAAGCCTTGAGCTCTGGTAATGGCAATCGCCCCTGGAGAAAAGTGGAAAAGATTAGCGCCAAAGAAAAGGCAAAGAGGTCAAAGATAATGGCAAAAGCTCTCTGATCTTGGCTTTGCTGACTCCAAATCCTTGCCAATAAATTCTTACCAGTAAGGAAAAAGATAAAAATAAAAGTTAAGATTAACCAGGACATGGACTATTTTACCACCCTCGAAATTTCTTCGTTTAATAATCTTCAGCAAAAAGCATTTTAGATAACGAATGGGTTATAATTAATTATGGGAAGAAGTAGAAAAATCCTCCGGCACTGGCGGGGAATTTTTTGGTCAGCAGATATCGAAAAATTAGACTGGGAAAAAGACAAAGCCTATATTATCCATCAAGTTTTGATGTACGGCAATTTAGAGGATATCAAACAGCTGTTCCAAATATATTCACCCGAGGAAATCCAAACAACATTTAGAAAAGAACCCCTCAAAATTTACACACCCCAAGCTTTCAATTTTGTTAAAAATTTTATCGTCGGTTTGAGGAAGGAAAACTTGCCGGAGGAGAAATATGTCAGCACCATTTATGACAAACCTCGATAAAAAAAGAAGGGAGGCTGTGCATAAGCTAGCCGCCTTTAAAGGTGATTTTGTCTTAGCCGGGGGAACAGTCATTATGCTCCAAATCAGCCAAGTTTTAATAAACTAAGAACTATGACATAATAAGCTATGAAACTTAACTCTTTGTATGTGACTGTGGAAGATATGGACCGAGCACTGAGGTTCTATGAGAAGCTTTTTCAAAAGAAAGCTGAAGTCAAAAATGAGCGGTATAGTTACTTTGAGCTGGGCCCAATAAGCTTTGGTTTATACAACTCAGCGGCTGAGGGTGAAACAGTCAAAAAGGGAGAGAACTGCGTCCCAAATTTCGAGGTAAAAGGTCTCCAAACCTGGTACCAGAGAGTCAAAACTATTTCACCGGATGTCGGTCCAATCATCAGTGCCGACAACATGCGCCTCTTCCAGTTCCGTGACAGCGAAGGGAATGCATTATAGATGTATGAGATGAACTAAAAAGGATAAAACACCAGTTAAAGATAATATTTTCTTCAATGAGATGCTCGCCTTATTTGCTTCAAAACCCCACTTTAAAAGAACCACTTACCCTAACTGACTCATTAGGTGTCTAAGTTGATGACGGGTGGAGGTTACGAGATACTCTGCAACAGGATTCCTTTCATCTACATAACAAAAACTGTCCAAAAGCAAGCCGGAGATTGCTCGTTCCAAAAGAGCCGCTAAAATTAACTTCCTTTCTTCTTTACCGTCCGCTAATGAGTAAATCGCATTCAACCAGAGTTGACGTTGATTCTCAACTTGTTGGGGAGTAATCTTCTTCACTTCAGCCAAACTATACATAAACCAATGATAACCAAAAACAGCGTCATAAAAGGGCCATCTCCATTTCCAAAAAAGATTAGAAAAAAGAACTACTGTCCCATCCTTAGCTTTAATCAGGTCTTCCACCGAAAAATGTCCATGCAGAAAAACTAGTCCTACTCCCTGCCAAACTTTTTCCAGTAATCTCGCTGCTTTTAAAGCTAATTGATAATCTACTCGGGGCCGGCGATAGGAATTATTGGGTTTGATCTTCTCTGCCGTAGCTACCAACTGATCAACTACTTGCTTTGGCGAGGGTAACTGTTGGGTTCGAGGTAACCAAGGATGATTAAGACAATTCCTTTTGTATTCCCGATAAAGATTAAAAAACTCCTGAATCCTTTCTCTAGACTGGAGCTGGCCACTAGCCACAATTTTGGAACCATCTACATACTCAAGAATTAAAACCTCATAACCCAACTTAGCCTGCCAGGGTTGGTGAAACAGTAGATGAGGCGGCCGGATTATTTTTGACTTATTCTGACGGGAGAACTCCTCAATCATAATCGCTTCAGAAATTTTTGGTTTAGCTGCCTGAATTTTTAAAACAGCCTTTTTCTTCCCAAATGTACCAAGATAATGAAAAGCGCCAACCTTACCACTGCCGAAATAATCCGAACGCCAAAGGAGCTTTATAGGAACAAAACCTGTTTGTTTAGCTACTTCCAGGAGAATCTCTTTCTCTCTAGCCCCAACATTAACTCCCTGATGAAAATCAGAAAAAGTATCAACTGCCTTGGTCATATTTCTTCCTGACATCTGCTCTTAAGTATAACAAGTTTACCCCCAACTAACCCCCGCGGTTAGTCATCCCTAACCAACCTAAGAACCTAGACCTAGGGAATAACCTGGGGAGTTGTCTGTCACAGAACCTGTTATGCTAAAAAGGGCGTTAAAAAGGATATAATTAAATAACTTTAGTTATCTTAGGACCACATGCCAAAATATTCGTTAGAAGAAATCAAACTGGGAATTGACCGGGGGACATGGGAAAGAGCAGTAAGGCTCTATAAGGAAGGGGCGGTGCGATCGTTCCGAAAGGTGGGGCGATTTTACCAGGCAAAAGTCAAGGGCACCCATCTTTACCAAGTCATCGTTGATAGTCAGGAGTTTGACCGAGGCAGCTGCGATTGCTATCTCGGTCAGCGAGACATCCTTTGCAAGCATATGATTGCCGTGGCCATCTATGCTCTCAAAGGGGGCCAACCCCTCCAACCAGCAGAAAGAAAGTTCGTTGAAGGCCTAACCTTAAGTCAAGAGGCAAATGAGCTAAGTCACGAGGAAATGATAGCCGTGCGTTCGGAAATCCGCCAGGCGATGAGAGATATCCGGGCTTACACCGGCCCTTCCCGCATCTGGTTCGCCTACCAAAATCGGCTTATTCGCGGTTGCCGCCGCTTGAGTTTAATCTTTTCTCGTCTGCCCACTAACTTGACAACGGCAAAGCTTATGATTAATGTTCTTCTCCGCCTGGACAGAAAATTAAGCCAGGGTGGAGTTGATGACTCCGACGGTACAGTTGGCGGTTTCATCTCTGATGTAGTCCAAGCCCTAGCCAAGCGGGCTAAAAAGCAACCCGAAATTGTTCCTGCCTTCAAACCTCTTCTCAATCGCCCAACTTCTTTTGGTTGGGAGGAGGAGCTAGTAAAAATGCTCGCAAGACGAAAAATCCAACATAAACTAGCATAAATTATTTAAGGTATATGCTCTTTTGAAATGAGACAAGCTCTTCCATTTTTTGTAGTGTTTTTCTACTTTTGAGTATATCTAAAGCTAGCTTCGTCCCTTCTTTGAGTGTTTTGACTTTTCCAGTGAGGTAAAATCCTGCTCCAGCGTTTATAGCTACCAAATCGCGCTTTGCTCCTTGGTCCTTTCCTGCGAGTACATTTATAAAATCTTTGACGTTTTGTTCTCTGCTAAAAGTTTGAATATCACGTATTTTAGCAGTTCTTACTCCTAAGTCCTCAGGCAAAAGATTATACCGTTGCATCTTTCCCTTCCTTATTTCTAAAACTTCAGTCTTACCCACATTTGAGAGCTCGTCTAAGCCATCAGTACCACAAACAACCATTACTCTCTTAAACCCGAGTTTTTTCAGAAGATTGGCTAGGAGAGACATGTAGGTAGTGCTGGCTACTCCATAGAGCCTATTCTCCATCTGAATCGGTGAATAAGCGAAAGAGGCTATGTGATGGGGAAGCATATACTTCAAATCAATTTGAATCATTTTCCGACGCCAGTGAAGAAAATTTATAAACCTTTTCGGAGCAAGGGCAGCATAGTTATAAAATGCTAAACCAGTTGTTTCTAAAGATTTTTTCAGAGTGTCTCTTCTTACCTTGTCTGTTGGTACCTTAATCCCCAGTGTTTTAAGGATATCGCTACTGCCTGTAAAACCAGTGAAAGCAGCTGCGCATTGTTTGGCAACAGTTACTCCTCCTGCAGCAAGAACAAAGCTGGCAGCTGTTGAGACATTAATGGTCTTAATTTTATCACCACCGCCTCCTGAGATATCAATAATTCGGGCGGGGTTAGTATCAACCTTTATACTCCCTATTCTATCTTTCCTATCAAAGCAAAACCCAAGTAGTTCCTCTACAGTAGGTCCTTTTGCCATTAGTCCCATTGTTAGAGCAGTAAAAAAATACCCTTCTTTGTCAAAGTCCCCAACGATATTAAAAGCTTCTCTTGCTTCTTTAACTGTTAGATCTCGCCCCAAGCTAATTTTCTTAAAAACTGGTGCTATTTTATTGGGTAATTCTTCAAAACAGCCACTTGAAATGTTAAAATTATGCCTATGTATCAGCGAATTCTTTGTCCTCGTTGTCATTCACGATTTTTGTCACACATAAGAAGAGGAAAAAGAAGGTGCAAAGGGTGTGGTTATGAGTTTACTCCATGGTTAATTAAAGGAGTAAGGTTAAAGGATAATCAGATTAAAAAGATTATTCAATGGTTTCTCCTGGAAAGAAGTGGTCTCTGGATAGCTCAAAGATTAAAGATTGGTAAAAATCAGGTTTACCAGGTATTAAGAATCTTAAGACGAGTAATGAGCCAAGATGTCCCTTCAGTCTTTGCTGGGATAGTAGAAGTTGATGAAACTTATCTTGGTGGGCAAAAGAAGAATAAAAACAAGAAACAACTAAGAAAAGAGATTAAACTCTATGGGAAATCAAAGAAAGGAAGAGGAACCAACAAGCAGGCTGTCTTTGGCATCCTTTGCCGCTCAGGTAAGGTTTATGCTCAATTAGTAGAAGATGTTGAAGCTGAAGATTTAGTTCCCATTATTAGAAGAAAGGTTAAATCAGGAACCAGAATCTGTTCTGATACTTGGCGAGCTTATACAGGATTGGTTACTAAAGGTTATGTTCACCGGGTAGTAGTTCATAAGGATAAAGAATATGTTAAGGGTAGAAATCATATCAATGGTTTAGAAGGCTTCTGGGGTTATCTAAAAAGAAAATTAGCTGCTAAAGGTGGAGTTCAAAGAAGATACCTTTCCTTATTCTTAGGAGAATATGTCTGGCGCTACAACTTTAGAAAGCTTACCCTTGAACAGCAAACTCAGCGTTTGATATACTTGCTTAGAAAATTAAGATTTAGTGGCTAAACTGGGGAATTACCCTATCATATTGCAACTGGAATAAATGATCGTCGCCGGCTAAGAATGAAGCCACATTTTCTAATTCTCCAGCACTTTGATCATCGTCTATGCCATTCCCATTTTTGTCTTCCTTCCAACCAGCATTGTCCACCGCCACTGTTAAAAAACGGTA
>WFRL01000069.1 GCA_015486555.1 Candidatus Microgenomates bacterium
GTCATTCTGACCCTCCGAAGCGGAGGGGAAGAATCTAGCGAAGCGCAAAAGGTACTGGCACTTAAGTTTTTTCTAAGCTCTTACTTTACAAGTTTATTGATTATTTTTAACCTAGTTCCTCTAACCTAGCTCCTAGTTCCAATTCCCTGCGCCTTCGGCTAGATCCTTCATCGCTGTAGCTCCTCAGGATGACTTCCTAAAAAAGTTTTGTATTTGATTGTTGGAATTTGGATATTGCCTGCCCCTACCAAGAGGGGTTTGGATACTTGGTATTTGTGATTTAATGCTTTCCTACCAAGTTCTTAGTTCCAAGTTCCAATAATCAAGTTCTATTTAACTACCGAGATTTTTAGAAGGGTTTCCAACTTGCCAATAAGAGGATTATTTGGGTCTAGTTTTTTAGCCTGGTTTAAGTAAGCAGCTGCTGTTGCTAGATCTCCTTTTTGGTAATAAAGACTGGCTAGAATGAGTTTAAGGGCAGGGTAATTTGGGTATTTTTTGTCTAACTCTCGGGCTAACTGAAGTTTGTTTTTGAAGGAAAGGTGCTTATTTTCTAGTTCTTTAACTGTTTTTTCTAACTCTTGCCAATCTTTACTCCTCATCAGGTATTTAGCTCGAGTTTTTAGCTCGTCTTCAAGGACAGACTGAGATGGAAAAGGTAATTTCTTTAACTCTAAAGTTAACTGACCCACTAGATGAGAATTGAAAGGTTGGTTTAAAAGATGTTTAACTGCTGGAGAAAGACGGGAAAAGGCTGTTTCTAGTTGGAAGGAAAAAACTAAAATTAGGGCGGTAATTAAAAATAAATAAACTAAAACCTTCTTCATAACTTATTTTACCAGCCTTACCTAATCAAAAATCGGGCTGAAATCAGCAAAAATTAGAAAGTTCATAAAGTTCATAAAGTAGAACTTTTCTGTCGCGTCATTCTGAGGAGCTAGAGTGACGAAGAATCTAGCGAGCGAAGGCGAGCGCAAAGGTATCAGCAATCAAGTTTTTTCTAAGCTCTTACTACGGGTTATCAATTGTTTTCAACCTAGTTCCTCTAACCTAGCTCCTAGTTCCAACTCCTGCGCCTTCGGCTAGATTCTTCACCTCGCCTGGCGGCTCATTCAGGATGACAAGGAAAAGTGTGTCTTCGGCTAGATCCCAACAAGTCGGGATGACAAGGAAAAGGAGACTCCTTAGGATGACTCCTTAAGAGGTTTTACTTTACAACTTTATAAACTTTATGAACTTTCTAACTTAAATATTTCTTTTTAATCCGATTTTTGAGTGGGTAGGACCTTACTTATAATTGAGAGAATTAGTTTAGAATAGAAGTAGTTATGAAAACAAAGAAAGTAAAGATAATTGGCTCTAATAAGTTGGTAAGTTCAGATAGAGGGAGTATTTTTTTTCCTCTTTCTCATCCCCTCCTGCCAACTCAACCCTTTGCCTGGGTTTTGGTTGAGCTGGGTTGGTCAGAGCCTACTTTTATAGAGCCGTTTTTAGAGGATGTTCGCCAGTATCTTCAAGCTCAGGTTTCTTTTCTTAAAACCATCGATGAGGAGAGTGTTCAAAGGCTTTATCAAAAAATTAAGAGCCGTTTCATTGATTGGCGGCTTACTTTTATTCTTGTCTTTAAGCAAGGGAATCAGGGGTTTCGGATATTTTCTTGTGGAGATGGTCGAAGCTACCTTCTTTCAGGGAAAGGAATAAAGGAAGTGCCCCTCCGTTCTGATTGTGGATCATTCTTTTTTTCCCCTCTGGTTAAAACTAGTTTACTTCTTACGAGTAATCAGTTGCCTCTTAACCTCCAAGTAAGTGATCCTTATCTTTTTAGTCAAGAGCTTAAAAAACAAGGGAGGGGTTTCATTCTTATGACTACCTTTGATAAGACGAGAAATTTACTAGGATGGGTGGAAAAGAAAATAATCTATCTTTCCCTCCCCCTAGCTTTAGGGATCACTATTGTTTCAGCTATTAAAGTTTCATTTTATTTCTCCCGCCAACAGCAGCCAAAGCCAACTCTGTTGGAGGAACATCAGTTAACAGCCTCTTCTGAAAAAGTAAAGATAGAATCACTTCTTCAACAACTGGAAGTAGTTAAGGGGACAGATCCGGAACGAGCTAAACTTCTTCTTCAAAAAATAAAGATTTTAGCTCGCAAAGATAATTTGGTGGATAAAACTTTTTGGCAGCGAGTCCATAAGTTGGGGATGGAGTTGGAAAATGAAAAAGCGACCGGCTCACTTCTTTATCTTAATAATTACCCCTTCTTTCCTTTAGGAGGAAAGGAAAAAGGAAGGTCAGTTCTTCTCTTTGACGAGAAGAAAATTGTTCGTCTTCTCCTTACAGGTAAGACGGTTGATCTTAGTCCTTTGGTCGATAGTCCTCAAGCTATCCTTGATTTTGTTAGTTCTAATGGAGACATTTATTATCTTACCTCCCAAGGTATATTTCGTTGGAGAGAAGGAGAAAACCAGCAGATTCACCATTTACCAAAAGGAACCCAACCAGCTAAATTGGCCGCTTACAATCAGAACCTCTATCTTTTGACGGCTGAGGGAGAAGTTTATAAATACTTAGCCGGCCAGCAACATTATCCAGTTGAACCTTCCCTCTATTTTTTCTCAGCTGAATTAAAAGAGGTTAAAAAAATGATTGTTACTAAAAGGTTTTATTTTCTTACCCAAGGGGGCAGTGTTATTGTTTACTATTTTGGTAAAAGACAAGCCTTTAGTTTTAGTCAACCAGTCCAACCTTTGAGAGACATTTCCTTTTCTAAGAAGGAAAGAAGATTTTATTTTCTTAATTCCCAGGGGTGGGGTAGTTTTGATCTTATTGGCCAAGTGGACCAATTCCATCAACTTCCTAATGATTATAGTTATATTTTTCCTTTGGTTGATAAGGTAATTTTTTTAGTTGATAATCAAATTTTTATCCAAGAGCAATGATTGAGGAAGTAGCCGCCAATCCCCAGGTGAGAAATTATAAATTTTACCAGACTATTGAAGCTGGCCTGGTCCTCCAAGGGTGGGAGGTAAAGAGCATCCGTCTTTTTAAAGCTTCTTTACGGGGGACAAGAATTGTTTTAACTCCCCGTGGTGGCTGGTTAGAAGGATTAAAACTCCAACCTTATAAGTATGCCCGGGTGACTCTGGAAATGAGACAGCAACCTCGTCGTCTTCTCTTAAATAAAAAGGAGATACTTTATCTGCTTACTAAAGTAAAAGAAGGATATTTTTTGATTCCCTCCCGCCTTTATTGGCGGGGTAAAAAGCTAAAACTAGAGATCGGTGTAGGGAGGAAATTATCAAAATGGCGGAAGAAAGAACGTCTAAAAGAGAAAGATTTGAAGCGGCAAACGAAGTTTGAGCTTAGTTACTCTTGAGGTGGTTGCCAGTTTATCTTTTCAATTTGGTTTACCTTATCTTTTCTTCCCCTTTGTCGACATGGAAGATAATTCTCAGTCCAGCCGCTAAGAAAACCATCTCGGTAGGACTCCCAGAGAACAGAGAGAGTCTTGCTTTGGTAATAAGAAAACCAGTAGTGGCGGAGTTGGTTATTAAGTTGTTGGAGGAACTGAACTCTTTCCTTAATGATTGGTTGAGGTACAGCAGGTAAATTAAGTTGATTAATGAGGGTGTGCGGCCTAAAGGAAAAAGGAAAGATATGTAGTTTACTAAATTTTATTTTCTTAATTAATTCAACTGTCTTAGTAAAGTCCGTTTCTTCTTCGCCAGGGAAACCAACGATTATGTCAGTAGAAACAAGAAAAGATGGGACCTTTTTTTGGATATCTTCTACCCACTCTAGATACTCTTGGCGACTATAACCTCGTTTCATTAACTTGAGAATTTTGTTACTACCTGATTGAAGACTGATATGAAGATGAGGTAGAAATCTGGTGTTTTTGACCATAATCTCGGCCAGTTGGCCGTTAGCCAGGGCTGGAGGATTGATTGAACCAAGCCTAAGACGAGGGAGAGAAGTTTTCCCTAAGACCAAGTTTATTAATTTAGCTAGATCGAGATATTCCCATCTGTAATCAGCAATATCCACGCCGCTAAGGATGATTTCTTGTACACCATCTTTAAGGGCAGAGTCTATTTCTTGAAGAATGAGTCTAGCTGATTTAGAAGTTGAACGGTGCCGAAGATAAGGAATAAGGCAGTAACTGCAGAAGTGATTGCAGCCATCTTGAATTTTTAAGAAGCGGCGAGGTCGTTTAAGGTAATGTTTCTTCTTGAAGGAGGTAGAACTGAATAGATGAGGGATGAAAGGGGAGAAAAGTTGGTCGAAAGAAGAAAAAGGATTCTTTGCCCCAATTTGATGGCTAGGGTTCTTTCCTTGATTGCCTAAGTTATAGTTGGCTCCTAGTTTTTTCCAGTTGTATCCTTCTTGAAGCCATTTCTCCGCCGCACACCCCCAGAGGATGATAGTTGCTTTGGGATGTTGACGACGGAGGTGGCGGACTAGGCCCCGACTTTTCCTCTCCGCCTTGATAGTTACTGCACAAGTATTGATTACTATTAGGTTTGGTTGTTGTTTATTGAACGTACCTCCCTCCTTTTGGAGGAAGCTTTCCAACTGGGTAAGTTCAGCTTGATTTAAACGGCAGCCCAGATTGACCAAAAAGTAGCTAAATAATGACATGGCCTCTATTTTACTTAGCTAAAGAGTACTCCACCCAGTCTCCATAAGGATTTTCCAACTGAAGCATCTCTTCGATACTCAGGTGTTCGAAGAACATTCTGACTAGGCGCATAGTATTGTTGGTGGCTACCCAGCCGATGTTTAGTTTTTCTTTTCTAGCGTGGGGAATAAGCCACTCTTTCAGGAATGGCTTAATTCGATTAGTCCAGACCATTTCTAGACTTTCACCCTCAGGTGGAGCTACCTGCCATGATCTCCGCCAGAGGAGAGTTTTTTTGGGATGTAGCTTCATCATTCGCAGTTTGCTTTTCCCAGTTAAACTGCCATAATCGCGCTCGCTTAACTGGGGAAAGGTTAAGGTCTTAGCTTGAGGGTGGTATTTTTTTATCTCCTGAAGTGTTTCTAAACAGCGAGCTAGGGGAGGTGAGATTAAAAGATTGATAGGTTCCTTTTTGAGTTTTGTTGCTAGTTCGCTGGCTTGTTTTTTCCCTTGTGGTGTAAGGTGACTGTTCCGCCGGCCGGAGAAGATATGACGAATATTATCGTAGGATTGACAGTGGCGAAAAAGGTAAAGAATAGGTGGCTTTTTCTTTTCTAACTTAGGGAGAGGGGTAGTACTCTGACCAGGGTGTTGAAGAGAAAGTAGGGCTGCTTGAAAGATCTTATTTTTTGTTTGACTAACCATAATTCTAGTTTAACTCTTCGGCCGAGGATCAACTAAAAAGCTATGCTTAGCTAGATCAAGGCGGCCGATAAGGAAGCGGAAATTTAGGTTTTGACGGTCGGCCACATTAACAATAGTCTCAATTCGTTTGCCAGCTAGAAAAAACTTAATTTTTACCCAGATTCGTTCCTCTCTTCCCAAAGCACTGCGGTAAATCTCCCGGCCAACGACATTCTCAGGACGGAGAAGACCTAATTCTTCGGCTAATTGTTTATCGATTGAGCTTCGCCAAGCGCCAGTATCGATTTTGGCTTTTAAGCGAAGCTTTTTACCCCCTCGTCCTACTAGAGTTACATCCTCGAAAACATGAACAATGTGGCGTTGCTGTATTCTATCAGTAAGGGATGAAGCAAAAAGGGATTTAGCTATTTGGATGCCGTGGTCAATGCTACGAACATTTAGGTCCATTACTCGAAGTAAGCGCCGGCGAAGACCAGTCTTATTAGCTAACTGAATACTCAAGCCGGGTTTGGAATTGATCTCTAGGATAAGTGGTCCTTTCAGGGGGTCAACAACAAAATCTACTCGCATGTACCCTAATCTGATCTTGGTTTGCAGTTCCACAGCTAACTTAAGCATCTCGTCCCAATAAGGAATCTTAATTCCTCGCAACTTATGCCTAGTTCCAGGGTAGTAGGTTGTATATTTGTCGTGATGGATAGCATAGGTAGTGATACCAGTGCCTAAATCAACACCGACACCTACTCCTCCTTGATGAAGATTAGCCTTACCATTTGATTCTTTAGTTGGTAGGCGGAGAAAGGCCATTATTGGAATTTTTTGAAAGGTAAGGATGCCTATATCTGGAGTCCCCATTGTTGAGGTTAAATAACGCTTAAAGATGGGGTGTGGAGGAACGTACTCTTCAATGTAAGCAGTATCGGTTAGATTATGAATAGAGTAAAGACCACCAAGAATATCTAGGGTGTGTAGCTGAAGATCACGAATAGTTTTCAGTTGGCCGGAATTTGTCAACCACTCACCAGCATAGGTTCCTCCCCGGGTGATAATAATTATTCCCTCTCCGCCATAGCTTTTGTCTGGCTTAAGGACGAAAGAGGGAGGAAGTTGATCCCATTTAAACTCGGTAACCTGACGATAGTCAGTAAAAGTAGCCAGTAAACGGGGGTGGGGAAGATGATGTTTTCTAAGAAAATTTTTGGTTTCTAGTTTTGAATTAGCAATCCGCTTGCCGGAGCGACGGTTAAATCTAGCTTGAAATAGATGGTTGCGGGCGTTGAGGCCGAGGATATCTGAGTAGCGCATAGTTTTAACGGGAACTAACTAGACGCTTAAACCGCCAATACTCTAAGATTCGTAGACCAATATACTTACCAACAAAGGTATCGATCAAAATAATAAGAAAAGTAGTTAGCTCAATATGGGTAATCATAACTATTTGAACCCAATCTGAAGTGAGTACCAAGTAAACTAGAAGGGCGATTAACAAAGTTTGAAGGGTAAAATAAATAGCTTCACGAAGGGAGCGGCCGATTTGAATTTCCATAAAACTTTCAGCCAGAAGAATCATGATAATGATGGGGAAGATAGAGAGGGTGTAGACGTCAAGGGTAGTGTAAAGGACTAGAAAATAGAAGAGAATAACCATAGAAAGAGAGATGAAGACCATAATTAAGGCCATGCGAGGGAGGTATTGGATCCGAAAGTGAAGTTTTTTAAGAATAAGGCGAAATAAAGTAAGAGTAATAACGATGGTGAAAAAAATTATTAAACCAACCTCTACCCCGGCTGAGAGGAAAGCTACCGAAAGAACAGTTGGGGTAAAGATACCTAAACCTCTTAAACCAACAATGTGGCGGAGAATAGCGATGAGTGAAGCAGCTAAAGGTAGGAGGAGGATAAGAACAATAGTATTAACTGGTAAACCATGTTGAACGCTTCGTTGGACGATGTAGGTAATAAAATTATTCCAGCTGGGATGGTTGATTGGTCGGGCCAAAAGGGCTCGCTCCAGTTTGTTTTTAGGCTTTGTTGGTTGGGTAATATCGCTTTTTTGTGGCTTAGGGGGGATAGGTTTAGATGATTGGCTAGCTGTTGCTGAGTCGCTGGCCAAGGGTTCGAAGGTAGCATTGGCCCGAGGGGTAGGAGTAGGTAGTTTTTGACTAAGAGCTAATGAAGTTCTGGGAAGGAAAATTAGTCCAAAAATGGTTAGAATTAAGACTAGAAATAAAGAGAAATATCTCATAACTCTAATTTTATCATCGATGGGTTAAAATAAAGGGCAGTAGCGCCTGTAGCTCAAGTGGTTAGAGCACCGATCTTATAAGTCGGGGGTTGCTGGTTCAAGTCCAGCCAGGCGCACCTGATGAGCATCTCAACCAAAACCGGCGATAAGGGTCAGACTCAATGGCGAGATAAACGTCTTTCCAAGGGAGAGATTAACTTTGAGTTTGTTGGTAATCTTGATGAGTTAAATGCCTGGTTGGGAATGGTGAAGAGTTTTTCTTCAGATCTTAAATATAATCATCTTTTGACTCAAATTCAGAAGGATATTATGCTTCTTTCTTCCCTTCAAGCATTTTCTCAATTGGTGGATGTTACTCAAGTATTGAGACGTCTCCGGAAGGGGTTGAAAGATATGGAGTCAGCTGCAGCTAAATTAGAGAAAGAACTGCCTTCTCAAAAGCATTTTCTTTTACCTGGGGGGACAAAGGAAGCAGTTTTGACTAATGTAGCTCGGACAGTTTGCCGTCGGGCTGAACGCTCTGCAGTCCGTTATTTTGGTCATCGGTCTAAAAAAGAAGGGATAGAAGTTACTTTGGCTTATCTTAACCGTTTATCTGATTTTCTTCATCTCCTAATGAGGTGGTTTAACTTTCGGTCTGATAAGCAAGAAGAGTATTGGGTGTGAGTTGGAACTGGGAATTAAGAACTAGGAGCTAGGAATGAATCACTCTCCCGAAGTGTGATTTATTACTCTTCGGGAGTGTGATGAAATTGGAGAATGGAACTAGGAACTAGGTTATTAGTTCGTAAAGTTATAAAGTAGAACCCCCTTGAGGAGTCATCTTGAGGAGCTGGGGCGACGAAGGATCTAGTGAGCGTAGCGAGTGCGGGGATTGGCACTTAGGCTTGGGAGCACACCCCTGCGCCTTCGGCTAGATTCTTCGTCGCTATGGCTCCTCAGGATGACCCATTTGTAAGGTAACTATCCACTCTCCACGTCATCCCGACTTGTCGGGATCTAGCCAAAGGCACACTTTTCCTCGTCATCCTGAACAAGCCGACAGGCGAAGTGAAGGATCTAGCCGAAGGCGCATGGTCGTCTACTCACGCCTGGGAGTTAAGACTTTGCGCTGCGCTAGATTCTTCCCCCTACCGAAGGGGGGTCAAATGATTTGTTAATAAGCTAAGTTCCGAGTTCCGATTACCTAGTTCCTCAAACCTAGTTCCTAACTCCAGTTTCAGACCTTGACAAAAGCTTAGCACTCAATATATTATTGTGCTAAAGATTAGTAAAAGGAGAATTATGGCTTTGAGTGATAGACAGATCCGGATTTTAAAGGTGGTTATTGAGGAATTTATTAAAACCGCCCACCCTGTAGGATCAAAGGTTATTGAGGATAAATATCATATCGGTGTTTCTCCAGCTACTATTCGTAATGAAATGGTTGCTCTAACTGAGGAAAATTTTCTCTTTCAGCCTCATACCTCAGCTGGACGGGTGCCGACTACGACAGCTATGCGCTTTTATGTCCGAAATCTAATTAATCCTCATATTACTGATGTCTCTGCCCAAGAAGAAGTTAATTTTAAATCCCGGATCTACCCTAAAAAGGGTAGTCTAGAAGATATCTTTGGAGAGACTATTCATTTCCTAGCGGATAATCTTCATAGCTTAGCGGTTGCCTCAGAGGAAGAGGATGAAGCTGAATATGCTGGTTTGAGTTATCTTTTAGATTATCCTGAGTTTCTAGAAATTAACCTGGTAAAACGTCTCTTAACTCTTCTTGATCAGGAAGAAAAGTTGTGGGAAATATTCAATCTGAAAAATGAGGAGAAGGAAGTAGTTACTCTTATTGGGGAAGAACTGGGTGATGAAGAGCTTTATAATTATGGTTTTGTTTATACCCCCCTAGAAATTGGTCCCCGACGGAGTTTTATTGGTATAATTGGTCCTTACCGTCTGGATTATAAAGTTATTATTCCTCGACTTCGGTTAATTAGGAAGTTAATTCTCGAAACGTTGGGGAGTTAAAATGATAAAGAAGCCTAGAAAGGCCAGCTTGGACGAAAAAAAGAAACTAGAGAAGGAGCTCAAAGAAGTTCGGCATCGTTTGGCGCGGGCTCTGGCTGATTACCAGAATTTGGAGCGTCATTTTCGAGATGAAATGAAACAACAAGTGTTTTTAGTTAAAAAACAATTATTGGAAGAAGTGATTGAGATTTATCAAGTGGTAGAAAAGATGTTAGTCAGGAAAAAAGATAACGACTTAGAACTAATTCGATCTCAGTTTGAAGTCTTACTTAAACGTTGGCAGGTAAAGAGAATAGAGTTAAAGGTGGGGGATAAATTTGATCCCCATCTAGCTGAGTGTTTGGAAGTTGTTAAAGGAAAAAAAGAGGATATAATTGTTGAGGTTGTTCGTCCTGGTTATGCTCTAGCTGGCCGGTTACTTCGGCCGGCCTTAGTTAAAGTAAGTAAAAAGTTAACTTAAGGAGGGTCAAATGAGTAGAGTCATTGGTATTGACTTAGGAACTACCAATTCTTGTGTTGCTGTTATGGAAGGGGGAAAACCAAAGGTTATTCCCTCAAGTGAAGGGCGGAATGTTATTCCTTCGGTCGTTGATTTAGTGGATGGGAAAGTAGGAGATGTAGCTAAACGCCAATTGGTTTTAAAACCAGAAGAGACAATTTATTCTATCAAGCGATTGATGGGGCGGCGTTTTGATGATCCGGAAGTCAAAAAAATTCAAGAAAAAGTTGGTTATAAGATTGTCCGAGGAAGAAATGATTTAGCCTGTGTTGAGGTAAAAGGAAAGGTGTACACTCCCCAGGAGATTTCAGCTAAGATTCTCCTTAAAATTAAGAGAGATGCTGAAGCCTATTTAGGAGAAAAGGTCGAGGAAGCAGTTATCACTGTTCCCGCTTACTTTGATGATTCCCAACGTCAGGCTACTAAGGAAGCTGGCCAAATTGCTGGTTTAAAGGTAAAAAGAATTCTCAATGAACCGACCGCTGCTTCTCTTGCTTACGGATTAGATAAAGGGAAAACTCACACTATTGCAGTTTATGATTTAGGTGGAGGTACCTTTGATATCTCCATTCTGGAATTAGGTGAAGGTGTTTTTGAGGTGAAATCAACTAATGGGAATACTTATTTAGGAGGGGATGATTTTGACAGTAAGATAGTTGATTGGTTAGTTGAGGAGTTTAAGAAAGAAACTGGAGTTGATCTCCGGAGGGATGTTCAAGCAATGCAACGGTTAAAAGAGGCCGCTGAAAAAGCAAAGATTGAGCTTTCTTCAACTCAAGAAACTGAGATAAACCTTCCTTTCATTAGTCAGGATGCTAATAAGCAGCCTCTTCATCTAGTTAAACAATTGACCCGGGCCCAGTTAGAGAACCTAGTCTCTGATCTTATAGAAGCCACTTTTGGGCCAGTGGGAAAGGCCCTTGAGGATGCAAAATTGAAACCTGCTGATATCAATGAAGTTGTTTTAGTTGGTGGAATGACCCGGATGCCTAAGGTTCAAGAGGAAGTGAGTAAGTTTTTTGGCCGCCAGCCTCATAAAGGAATTAACCCTGATGAGGTAGTGGCTGTTGGAGCTGCTATCCAAGCTGGAATAATTACGGGAGAGGTAAAAGACATTGTCCTTCTAGATGTTACCCCCCTAACTTTAGGTATTGAGACCCTGGGAGGAGTAATGACCCCAATCATTAAACGGAATACAACTATTCCCACTGAAAAAAGTCAGGTATTCTCTACGGCGGCCGATAATCAAACACAGGTAGAAATAAATGTACTTCAAGGAGAACGGCCATTAGCGAAGGATAATAAATCCTTAGGTCGGTTTATTTTAGATGGGATCCCTCCAGCTCCGCGGGGTGTTCCTCAAATCGAAGTTGCCTTTGAAATAGATACCGATGGTATCCTTAAAGTTTCGGCTAAAGATAAAGCTACTGGGAAAGCTCAAAACATTGTTATTCGAGGGGCCACTGGGCTAAGTGAGGAAGAAGTAAAAAAGATGGAAGAGGAAGCTAAGAAATATGAAGAGAAAGATAAAAAAATAAAGGAAAAAATTGAGGCCCGGAATAAACTGGACAGTTTAATCTTTGGAGTAGAAAAAACTTACAAAGATGTCCAGACTAAGCTGTCTGAGGCTACTAAAAAGGAGCTTGACCAAGCATTAGAAGCAGCTAAGAAAGTTCGGGATGATCAAGAAGCTAGTAAAGAGGATGTAGACAGAACATATGAGAATCTTAATGAAGTGATTAGAAAGTATGCTCAAGAACTTTATCAGCAGAAGGGTGGAGAAGAGAAAAACAAGCCTCCCGAAGCTGAGGTTGTTGATGAGGAGAAGAAGAAAAAGAAAGATTAGAACTAGGAACTAGGAATTAGGTAAAATGACCAATTTTCAATGACCAATTTTCAAATAATATGGAACTAGGAGCTAAGTTGGAAAATAACCAAATCACAAATTCCAAGTAATCCAAACAAGATCCAAATCACAATGTTCCAAACTTGATTTATTCATATTTCTTTTATTATTCTTTTTATTTTTAATCATTGGTTATTGGGATTTGTTTGTTTCTTGTAATTTGGTACTTGGAATTTAATA
>WFRL01000070.1 GCA_015486555.1 Candidatus Microgenomates bacterium
AGGTAAATCCTAAACTCTAAATCCTTCCGCCACGGCGGATCCGCCTTGGGCGGAAAGCTCCAAACAAATTCTAAACAACTAAAATTGGTCCCCCGATAAATCAGGGCTAGTGAAGCGTGATGAATTGGCTCGCTCTTATCTTCGAGTCATTCTGACCCTCCGTGGCGGAGGGGAAGAATCTAGCCGAAGGCGCATGAGAGTACCCCCAAGCGTGGGATCTAATTTCTTTGCGCTGCGCTAGATTCTTCGTCGCCCCAGCTCCTCAGAATGACCGGAGAGGGGGTTGTGCTTCCTTTACAACATCATCCCAACTTGTCGGGACAATTAGAGGAAACATTTCTTAATTAGGGAAGGCTGAATTGAAGAACAGCCTTTCTATAACTCAGATAACAAGAGGAATATTAAGGCTGCTTCTGGGCCGCTGCAGACATTATTTCCTCAGCCCTTTCAAGTTGTGGAGCAATTTTCTCATTAAAACGCCTTATAGCCTCTTCCTCCCCCTCTTCGGGAGAAAGAAATAAAACAGCTAATTGACGGTATAATCCACACATCTCTTTTTTCCCCTCATCATCATCTACCTCATTCCACAGTTCTCCAAGTAAAGACACCTTTCTGGCTAGCTCAGGTCTTCTTCTCGACTGAAGCCATAGTCTGCCTAACCTGAAGGGGGAAAAGTTATATACACCCTTTCCCCTTTCTCCTAATAAGAACGAAAACGGGAAAAACATTAATTCTCTAATCCTCTCTATCTCCTCCGGGTCCTCCAAAACTCCTATCACTTCTACTAATAAAGTTAGGGTTCTTTTGCCCCATTCTCTGGCTAAAGTATCTATATACCCTTTCTCCCCTTCCCCTACACCTTCTTTAGAATCTTCTTGTCCAACAACCATCCTTATAACACGATTAAGAGGTGAATCGCTACCAACGATTATTTTCTCTCCGGTTACTAATGGAATGCGAATATCACCCCCAACTTTAGAAGAATAAGCCACTGTGTTCCTAAAAAAAAGACCAGAAACTACTGGGTCTTTAGAATACCTTTCCCCCTCAACCCTTCTTATTAGCCCTCTTTTTTTCTCTATTCCGCTCATAATTACTAAATAAAAACTATATAACTTACTATAAGAATAGTATACCACGAAGGGGGAAGTTACTAAGAGCTTCCACTTTAAACACTAATCTTCCGATAGCGGTACTGGAGGGCCTCGATCATCTGTTGGGGATAAACTTTATCACTTCCTTCTAAATCAGCAATAGTCAAGGCCACCCGTTGGAGCTTATAAAAAGAGCGGGCTGACAAGGCATACCTCTCTGTAGCTTGATAAAGAATAGACATTGCTTTATCTGTAATTAAACCTAATTCCTTAATTTCCTTAGGCCGCAAGCGAGCGTTTACTTTAAAATTATCTTTAAAACGTTCCTGCTGGCGGCGGCGGGCTTGAAGAATTATTTCCCGTGCTTGCTGAGTACTTAAACCATCAGCCGGGGCATTTGCCTTCAACTCTTCAACCTCAACAGCTTGGACATATGTGTATAAGTCCACCCGATCAAGCATTGGCCCAGAAATCTTTTCCTGATAGCGGTGGATCTGATAGGGAGTGCAAGTACACTGATGTTTAGTCGAACCATAATAACCGCAGGGGCAAGGATTAGCAGCCATAACTAGAGTAAAAGCAGAAGGATAAGTTATGCTCCGCTGGGCCCGAGTAATCGTTACTTGACCATCCTCTAAAGGCTGGCGAAGAGATTCTAAAACTGAACGAGGCATTTCTGGAGCTTCATCAATAAAAAGAACACCTAAGTGGGCTAAAGTTACCTCTCCTGGTCGAGGGTTGCTGCCCCCACCAATTATGCCTACTTTGGAAATAGTGTGATGAGGCGAACGAAAGGGCCGCTTTTTAATGTAACTTTGGCGGGAATTTAATAAACCAGCTACTGAGTAAATTTGGGTCAAGACTAAAGATTCCTCCTCAGTTAGTGGCGGCATCAAAGATGCTAGGGCTTTAGCTAGCATCGTTTTCCCCGCTCCAGGTTCTCCTTGGAAAAAAAGATTATGGCCACCAGCTGCGGCAATCATTAAAGCCCGTTTAGCTAGGGCTTGCCCTTTTATTTCTCTCAGATCTACCTCAACTCCCTCTGAGTCAAAGGAGTTCAAATCCAACTCTGAACTCGGCTGGGGAGACAATTTTTTTATCCCCTTTAGGTGATAGATATAATCCCGAAGGTGTTTAAGAGGATAGACCGTTAGCCCTTTAACTAACTTGGCTTCATGGCGGTTTTTATAGGGAATAAAGGCCGTTTTTATTCCCTTCTTTTGAGCCATCATCAAAGCCGGTAGAATGCCACGAACTGGGCGGAGAGATCCATCTAATGACAGCTCACCTAAAAATAAGGCCTTCTCTGGATAGGAAGGCAACTGGCCAGTAGCCACTAACAAACCGACAGCCATAGCCAGATCAAAGATGGGTCCCTCTTTAGCTACATCAGCTGGAGCTAGATTAATAACTACCCGATGGCGGGGCAGTTCAGCTCCAATATTGGACAAGGCAGTAACCACTCTTTCCTTAGATTCATCAACTGCTTTCGAGGCTAAACCAACAATTATTAGCTTATACACCCCCCGACTAGAAACATCAACCTCAACTGCGACAGGTAAAGCTTCTAAACCCAAAGGAGTAACTGCTAGAAGTGTGGCTAACATCACAACCTCTCACCTATTATTTATTCCTTTTTTTAGTCAGCTCAGCGTACCATTCCTCCAGCAGCTTTCTAACTAAATCTTTGCTTCCTAAACCAACAGCCAAACCAAAGGCTAGAGCCAAGGCTGAGATTAAACCAAAGTACATGGCTCGAATCAAGTCCTGAGCAATCCCCAACTCCTGTAAAGCTGCCATAACCGCCAAAACAGCCACAAAGTAGCTACCAATCTTAGCACTTAGCCGACCAGTTTTAACGTCGAGGGGTACCAGAACACCCTTAAGCAAACTTTCTACTACCCCTGCTAGAATAAGGCCGATAGCTAAAACCAAACTAGCGGAAATGACATTAGGAACATAGGCCAAAGCCTCTTCCAAAATTCGGGAAATGCCTTGAAGACCCAAAATGTTCAAGCTTGATATAAGAACAACAACGATAATCGTCCACTTAACCAATAAGGCTATCATCTCTTCTACTTTTGTTTGAATCTCTCCCTGGGCTAAGAACTTACCAAAACCGCTGGACTCAACCAAATCATTAAACTTAACTAGATCGAGGGTCTTCTTGGTTAGCTTGTAAGCCCACCCAGCAACCAACAAACCCAACCAAAAGACTAAAATCCCAGCAATCAGGTCAGGTATATAAAGTAAAATCCGTTCAACAATAATTCTGTAAGCCTCACTGAAAGAGCCGAACCAACTAGTCCAGTTCATATAACCTCCCTATCTATTAAGTAAATAAACTTGTAAAGCTGTTTTAAGAGTAACTAAAATTGGGACGATAAGCAAGGCCCCACCCACACCAGCTAACTGGAAACCTACCATTACACTCAAAAGAACAATAAAGGGGTGGATATTAACCGCCGAACCAATTATTCTTGGAACTAAAAGATTATTTTCCACTTGTTGGACTAAAAAGTACCAACCAACCACTCCACCACCTACTAAGGGAGAGATTGTTAATCCAATTATTAAGGGGGGGATAGCCGAGATGGTTGGCCCCAAAGTAGGGACAATTTCCAACAAACCAGCCAACATGCCGAGAGGGAGAGCATAAGGAATTTTCAGAAGAATTAAACCAAGGTAAGAAAAGCAACCAATAAAAAGCATTAATGTTCCCTCGCCCAGCAACCAGCGGCTAAGGTTATAGTCTAACATCTCCAAGAACTGGACAGTTACCTTTGTTTTTGGGGTGTTACCAAAGATTTTAGCTAAATAACGGGGAAAAAAAGGTTTTTCCCGAAGAAGATAATAACTCATCACTAGAATGGTAAAGAAATTAACCAGGTTGCCAACCACATCAATAATTGTTCTTACTATATCAATAGGAAGATCACCAAATTTATTTATTAAGAGGCTAAACTGGCTGTAATCAAACTTCTCCCAACGAATACGGCTGACTAATTGAGGTAGGCTACTGGCCAAATTTTGACTTTGCTCTACTAAAGGAGGAATGAGAAGACCAAGAAAAGAGCCTAAAAAGATAAAGAAAACTAAAAAGCTTATTCCTATAGCCAGGGAGCGATTGAATCGTTTGGTTACCAGCCAATCAACTAAAGGATTAAGAAGAAGACTGAGAAGAAAACTAAGATAAAGCATAATAAGGATATTGAAAGTAAGAATAAAAAACTTAACCAACAAGAATAAAAAT
>WFRL01000071.1 GCA_015486555.1 Candidatus Microgenomates bacterium
CCACGGCGGATCCGCCTTGGGCGGAAAATCCTAAACAAACCTGCCTGCCAGCAGGCAGGTCCTAAATTCTAAACCTTGTCTTCCATGTCATCCTGAACGAGCCGCCAGGCGAAGTGAAGGATCTAGCGAGCGGAAGCGAGCGCAAAGTCGCTGGCACCCAAACTTAGGTTCACCCTCATGCGCCTTCGGCTAGATCCTTCGTCGCTATAGCTCCTCAGGATGACGCAATATTAAACTCTAAGTACCAAATATCAAGGATACAAATAACTTACAATGACCAATAACCAATGATCAATAAAAAAGAAAAAAAGGAATAATGTATGAATAATTGATAATTGGTCATTTTGCTGAGTTCCAAGTTCCGAGTTCCAATTCCTTCATTTATAGTTTAGGATTATTTCCTTATCCTGATTAACAAGAAAGCTTCGGCTAAAAAGAAGGCGAGGTTGGGAATTATAGATATTAACTTTGTAAGAATACTCTACTCCTGGTTGACGTTGGATAAAAAGACGGTAGTTCCTTAAAGGAAAGGTTACCGGCAGCCGAAAACTAAAATGGACTTCCTTCTTTTCATCTTGAGGAGACAAGGAAATCCAAAAACCTACCTCTGTGGCTTCAGTTCCTTTTAACTCTCCTAGGTCATAACCCTTTTCCTTGCCATTAAGTTGAAAGTGGGTTGCTCCCGGAGGAAGGATAAGGCGAAGATAAGCTCGATACTTACGAAAGTTTTGTTGACCATACTTAATAGTCAGGTTGTGAGTTATATACTTAGAAGTCAGAAAGATATTATCAACCACTTGCCGTTGGAGGAAACAGCTATTTTTATCCGCCCCAAGGTTAGCTTCAACTAAATAAAGATAGTCTGTCCAAGAAGAGTTATCCTTTTTATTTACCTCCACCTCCCCTCCCCAACCCATTTTTAAGATAACTGCCTCTAGCTGGGGATCAAAAGAATAAAGAAGTACTTGTCGACTTTCTAGCTCACCTTTTAGTTGATAGAAAAGCTTTAATCTCTGAGCCGGCGGCAGTTTTTTTAACATCTCGATTAATTGATTGCCAAAAAGAGTTATTAATCGAGGTTTATACTGACTTCCTGGATAAAAATTCTCTTGGACTAACTGGTGAAGTAGGTGGTAAAAATTATCTTGGTTAAGAACAAAATTATATCCTGGTAGGGAGATAGGACCTGTCAGTTCAAGAACTTTTCTTATAGTTGAGTAATTGAGAGCGATAAAAGCATCTGGACGAGGTGCTTGACTTTGAAGTAAAAACCAGTTTATATCTCTCGCCGCCTGAGGAAAATCCGGGTTCCAATTAGCATCCCGCAACCGCCAGAAACCTATTTTAAAAGCTTTCTGAATAGGAGCTGGTGGAGTAACATGCCCTGGCAGGTTACCATCATACTGATAGACATCAAAAAAGAAAAGATTCCACCTTCCCTTTTCTATTTCTAGCTCAGCCAATGACCCCATAAAGCCGCCGCTCGGTCTAAGTTCACAGTTATTTTGAACTAAAAAATAGTAACGCCGCTTCTGCTTGAAACCTAGAATATCAGCCAGCCGCTGGACTACTATTCTCGAGAGAAAGATTTTGTTTCTTTCCTCTTCACCCACTTGAGGTAATGCAACCCAGTTTTTAAACCACCAGCGCCACTTCTCATACTCAGGTAGGAAATTAAGTAGTTGGTCACTCAACTGAAGATAGTCAAGTTGCAATTGATTAACTCTATTTTCACTTACTCCTTGATTGTGGAGTAAAGAAGAAACGATTTTCCGGCCGTCCGAATTAACTCTGTAGGTTAAGATAGACAAATCGATAGCTTTATTAGTCAACCGCCAAGAGGGGGGAAGAAAAGATACCATTTTATAACTGGGCAAGATGAGGACCCTTCTTTTAACAAGAAGGGGGAAAAGTTTATCCTTTTTCCCTCGAGTGAGAAAAAATAAATAACGGCAAGCTAACCAGAAGAAAAGAAGATAAAAAAGGAAAAAAAGAAAGAAGGTAAAAACAACTAGTCTCTTTAAAATCTTCACGATTACATTCTATTAATAACCTCTATGCCCAGTAAAGCCAAACCTGTTTTAATAACTGTGGCTGTTGCCTGAGTAATCAGAAAACGCTGGTCACGGCTAGGTTTTTCTGCCTTGATAATTGGATAGGCATTATAAAACGAATTATAACTCTCAGCCAACTCAAAAAGGTATTTGGCTAAGATATTAGGTGAGAATTCAGTAGCAGCGATCTCTACCGCATAAGGGAAACGACTGAGATGGCGGCTGATGCTCCGTTCCAGAGGGTTGAGTTGAGGTTTCAATTTCACTTCAAATTTTGTTATCCCACTTTTTTCTAAAACGCTTTGGCAGCGAGCATAAGTATAAAGGAGATAAGGACCAGAATTTCCTTCAAAAGAAAGTGATTCTTGGGGATCAAAAAGGATTTCTGAGTTACGGGTATACTTCAAGATCCCATATTTAAAAGCAGCTTGAGCAACTTTTTCTGCTACTTGATCTTCTTCTTCCTTACCAATTTTACTAATCCTGACTGCTTTTATTTTCTCCAAAGCTTTTTCCTTTAACTTATCCATTAGATCATCAGCATAAACAACCGTCCCTTCCCGAGAACTCATTTTACCCGTCTTCAAATTTACCATTCCATAAGAAAGATGAAAAAGCTTTTCCACCGGGGCGATGCCTAGAAGCTGGATGATAGCAAAGAGCTGTTGAAAGTAAAGTTGTTGATCAACGCCAACACAGTAGACTGACAAATCGGGGGAAAACCAACGTTCTTTCTCTTCAGCCAAAGCTAAGTCACCGGTAATATAAATTGAGGTTCCATCACTCCTCAGGAGAACCTTTTCTGGTAGATTAAACTTTTCAAGGTTGGCTCGGATACTGCCATTAATATGGCGATAAAAAAGGCCCTTTTTAAGCCCTTGAAAAACTAACTCCTTTCCTCGCTGATAAAGATCACTTTCGTAAAACCACTTATCAAAGTAACAACCTTGTCTTTGATAAGTTTGTTTCCATCCTTGGTAAGTTAAATTTACCATCTGTCGCCATAATTTTCTAATCTCTGGGTCTTCTTCCTCCCAATCTCGTAGCATCTGATCTATCTCTTCTTTAGCCTTGGGATTTTCTTTGTAGGCTCGACTCCCTAAAACATAACACTTGCCAATAAAATGGTCTGGTTTTCCCTTGATCTTTAACTGTCCTCCAGATTTTTCTATCTCCTTCTGAAAACTCCATAAGGCCTTGCAAATATGAATTCCCCGATCATTAACCCAGTTGACCAGCTTAACTCGATAACCCAGGGCTTTGAAAAGATTCCCCATACTCATCCCCAAAAAACTGTTCCGAGAATGACCGATGTGCATTGGTTTGTTAGGATTAGGTTGGGAGTACTCGATAAGGATCTTCTTTTTCCTGGCCGGCCGGCTACTATAGCCTTCTTTTTGTTTATAAATCTCGGCCATCCCAGCCAATAACAACTCATCTTTAAGGCTGAAGTTAATAAAGCCAGCCCCTGCTACTTCCACTTTAGAAAAATACTCTTCAATCTGATAATCTTCAAGCTTTTCTACTATGGCTTGGGCTATTTCGCGAGGCGATTGGCCAACCTTCGGAGCTAAATCAAAAGCTACTAAGGCTGTGTAGTCCCCATAGCGTCCTTGAGGGTACTCTATCTTTACTTCGGTGGGTGGAAACGACAGTTCTTCCACCGCTTGATTAATACCCTCACTAATCTTTTGACGAACTTTTTCATCTAAATACATATTCTAATTATAACTGAAGAACCTAATTGGAACTTAGTTTATCTGGAACTAGGAACTAGGTTGGAAAATGACCAATTATCAAATTCCAAGTATCCAAATAATATTAAATCCCAATGATCAAAACCTTGTCTCTTGTGTCATTCTGACCCTCCGAGGCGGAGGGGAAGAATCTAGCGAGCAACAGCGAGCGCAAAGGTATTGGCACCCAAGTTTTTTTCATTTCCTTACCCGCTTAGGACTGATTAAGTCTTCTTCTTTTCGTCTAAGTTTCAAGCTCCAAATTCTAAGTTTCGATTCCTCACTCTTGGCTAGATTTCCCCCCATTAACTTGTTTAACCTTTATATAACTTTGCCCATCATTATAACTAATCCCCAAGCTTGAAAAAGATCCTTCTAAACTACGCCATACCTTAGTAAATCCCCAACCATCCCATCTCCAAACAGCAACATGGTTACCCTTGCACCCAGCATTTTGATATTTTCCCTCAAGAACGATAAGTTCATTTTTGCCATCATTATCAATATCAGCAACTTGAAATTGACAATTTGGCCGAGACAAATTGGAAGAACCCCATATTTGTTGAATGTTCCCATTCACAAAATCTAGGAGAAAGAAATGATTTTTAACACTCATGTCATTCTTTTTAACCCAAAATGGTTTTGAAGGACCAAAATCACCTGATTTCCAAAGCAATAAATTTATATCTTTAACCCCATCA
>WFRL01000072.1 GCA_015486555.1 Candidatus Microgenomates bacterium
CCCGGAGGGTCAGAATGACCCGGGGAGGAGGTTGTACCTTCCCCTACTGTGTCATCCTGAACGAGCCGCCAGGCGAAGTGAAGGATCTAGCCGAAGGCGCACGAGAGTAAACCTAAAGCCTGGGAGCTAAAACCTTTGCGCTTCGCTAGATTCTTCGTCGCTATGGCTCCTCAGAATGACTCACTAATAGACTAAGTTCCAAGTTCCAAGTTCTGAGCTCTAAGTTCTAATAATATAATAAAGGTAAATGTATTTAAAGAAATTAAGACTGAAAAATTTTCGTTCCTGGCCTAATTTAGAGTTGGAATTCAGTCAGAAACTCAATATTATTGTCGGTCGCAACGCTATTGGTAAAACAAACATCCTTGAAGCCATTTATTTCTTAGCCACTAGCCGCCCTCTTCCTCCTCATCAGTTGGCTGACCTTATTAAAAATAAAGAGAAAGTTAGCTCTTTGGTGGCTGTCTTAGTTGATATTAACGGTTACGAGCATCTTTTGAATATAAACTTAGTTTTAGAAGAGAATCTTCTCCGCCAAGCCTTTTTTATAGGTAAGACTAGGGTTAATCGGCAGCAGTTTTTGGATGAATTTCGGGTCTTGTTTTTTGAACCGGCCGATCTCCATTTTATTATTGGCTCTCCTTCTCGCCGCCGCCGAGTAATAGATCGCTTCCTTAGTTCGGTGGATTGGCAGTATGCTAAAGCTCTAGCTACCTATCAAAAAGTTCTCCGCCAGCGGAACAACCTTCTTTACCAAATTAAGAATGGTCAGTTGGAAACAACTCGTTTATGGCCCTGGAATAAATCGTTGGTTAAATATTCTAATTATCTCCAAAGAAAGCGAGGAGAGTTAATTGAATTTTTTAACCATCAGCAAGAAAGGGCTAAAAGAGCTGTCCGGTTGGAATACCAAAAAGCCTATCTTTCCTTAGAGCTAATTAGAGATGAAAAGAACCTCCGTCAGGAAATAGAACGGGGAATAACCCTGTGGGGGCCGCATCGGGATGATTTTCTTTTTCTCTGGGGTGATCTACCTTTACTTCGTTTTGGTTCTCGGGGCCAGCAGAGGTTAGCTTATCTTTGGTTCTTTCTTAGCCAGCGGGACTGGCTGAAGAAAGTAACCCAAAGACAGCCAATTCTCCTTTTGGACGATTTATTTGCTGAACTAGACGCAGAATTTACCCAATTGTTTCGGGATAGTATTCAAAATGATCAGACTATTATTACTGATGTAGAGGAGAGAGAGTTGTTAAAAGAAGCAAAGGTTATTAGGTTAGAATAATTGTTTCTGTTCGACGGGTGGAGGAGTTATTGGAGGGAGGTTGACCGGGACAGTAATAATGTTTCCACTGCGTAAATCAGGGTAACTTACTCGCTTGTTCTTTTTTAAGTATTCGTAGAGGTCGCGGGTAATAGCTACATCCTCGAGGCAGTACTTAGCTAGTTTAGACCATTCTTGTTGATGGTAGTAGCGGATGGCATCTAAGCCGTTGCCGATCTTTCCTTTACCTAAATTTGTTTTGGCCACAACATCTAGTTTGAGGCGAATTCCAGTAGCTTCTTTTATAACCTTGAGGAGATCAAGAGTTTGCAATTCCCGCAGATTACTAGGGTAGTAGTTTCTAAAAGTAGGCAGATCAAAGTTATCAATGTTATAGCCAATAATAGTGGTGGAGCGGTTGAAGTAAGGCCAGAGGCGATTGAGTTCATTTTCAAAGAAGCCAAAAAGTCGATCTTCTTGATAGGAATAAACACCAACATAAGAAATACCCAAGAGAGCAGGGTCTCTTTTTTCTATTTCGGCAAAGGTCTTTTTTGTTTCAACATCAATGACTAAAATCTCCATACTAAAAAACTAAAACCTTCTTTCTTAATTGTCAAGTTGGAATTTGGAGCTTGGAACTTGGAACTTAGTCTATTAGTGAGTCATTCTGAGGAGAGAGAAGGCTCCTCAGGATGACTCCTCGAGCTGTTCTTTACTTTATAACTTTATGAACTTTCTAACTTTATAAACTAAGTGCCTAGTTCCTCTAACCTAGTTCCAATTATCCTTCGCAAGCTGACCAGCCACAAACGTAACATTTTTTACATCCTTCTTCTTCCACCAAAGGAGCTCCACACTCCGGACAAGTACCAACACTCTTTCTTTCTTTAAGTGGTTTAATCTGCAACTGGCTCTGAATTAGGGGTTTCTTTACTCTTTTCTTTTGCCCTTGGCCACGCTCCAGAACTTGGAATTCCTTTGAACCGTCCCGATAGACAGTTATCCCTTTACAACCAGTCTTCCAAGCTAAAAGATAAGCTCCTTTTATATCTTCGATTGTAGCTGAGTTAGGAAGGTTAATGGTTTTAGAAACGGCGTTATCTACCCATTTCTGCCAAGCCGCTTGCATTAGAATATGATTCTGCCAAGAAATATCATGAGCCACCTTAAAAACATCCTTTAAAGACTGGGGGATTTCCTTTATATTTTGAATACTCCCTTTTTGATTAACTCGGGCTAGAATCTCCGGTCGATCTAGACCTTCTTCTTTTAGAGCCTCTAAAAAGATAGGGTTAGTATAATAAAGCCCCTCCTGGCTGACCACATTTTTGGTATAGGCCAGACCAAAGATTGGTTCAATCCCCGAAGAGGCACCAGCAGCCATAGAAATAGAACCAGTCGGGGCTATGGTGGTAATAGCCAAATTGCGGACCAGCGGTTGGTTATTCTTAGCAAAAGAAGAAATTTTAAAACGAGGAAAAGGACCTCTTTCTCGGGCTAGCTTCCGAGATTCGTCCCATGAAATGTCATGAATAAACTTAGCTACTTTAGTGGCCAGCCGCTGGGCCTGGGAGGTATCATAGCCAACCCGAAGGAGATAAAGGCTATCTGCCCAACCCATTATTCCTAAACCAATCCGCCTGTTTTGGCGGACAACATAGCCAATCTGTTTCAAAGGATAAGTTGAGGCATCAATAACATCATCCAGCATCCGAACTGCTAAACGAACTGTTTTTTCTAACTCCTGCCAATCAAAACGCCACTGATTGCCTTTTTTGATGATATGTCTGGCCAAGTTTATCGAGCCTAAATTGCAAGCATCAAAAGGATGAAGGGGTTGCTCACCACAAACATTAGTCGACTCAATAGGACCAATAGACTCTAAAAGAGGGTTGTTTCTATTGATTGTGTCTAAGAAAATTAAACCTGGGTCGCCTGTTCGCCAGGCTAGGGTAGCAATTTGGTTAAAAAGAGTGTTGGCTTCTATAGTTTGGACTACTTCCCCTGTCCGCGGATTGATTAACTGCCAACGGCGGCTTTTTTCAACTGCCCGGAGAAACTTATCACTTATTCCCACCGAGAGGTTAAAGTTTTCAATCTCACCATTTTCTGTTTTGGAGGTGATAAACTCAAATATATCCGGGTGCCAATCATCAAGAATACCCATATTAGCCCCTCGCTTTTTACCTCCTTGCATCACCTGTTGAGTGGCTACATCAAAAACTTTCATAAAGGAAACTGGGCCGGTAGCAAAACCGCCGGTCGACTTAGTGACTACATCTCCTTTGGGGCGAAGATGAGAAAAGTTAAAACCGGTTCCCCCTCCCTGCTGCTGAACTAAGGCTGTCCATTTAATTGCCTCAAAGATAGCCTCCATAGAATCTTCAACTGGAAGAACAAAACAGTTGGCTAACTGGTTTTGAGGGGTACCAGCGTTATTTAGAGTCCGCCCCGCTGGTAAAAACTTCATCTCGATCATTATTTGGTAAAACTTCTCAAACCACTGCCGCCAGTCTTGGTCGTATTTTTTTTCTGCTTGAGCCAAGGTCTTAGCTACCCGTTCGAACATTCCTTTTGGGGTCTCAATTGGTTGGCCAGATTCATCTTTAAGAAGATAACGATTTTCAATAACTTTTAACTGATTGACCGACAAACCCAAATCTCCTCTCTCAATTCCTAATACCTGCCGTTGTAACCGCGCTTCAGCCCGTTTTTGGCGATAAATAATATAGGCCTTGGCCTCTCGGTAAAAGTTGGCCGCCATTAAAACCTGCTCGACAATGTCTTGGACCTGCTCAACTCGAGGATATTTTTGGTGATTAGTTTTCTTCAACAAATCAACAACTATCTTAGTTAAGCGTTCGGCCTCCTTCCGCCAAACCTTTTCATCCCCTTCTTCAACAGCTAAAAAGGCTTTGAGGATGGCTTGGGTTATTTTCTTTTGATCAAACTTAACTAACTCCCCGGTCCGTTTTTTAATCTTAGTTAGCTGCATAGCTTTAATATAACACGCTTAAAATTAATAACCCCTCTCGAAGGTTTAACTTTTACATAGTGAGTAGCCGCAGACAGGGCAACTCATACAGCCTTCAGAGACAATCATCTTAGCCCCACACTCTGGGCAGATTGTCTCGTCTTCAACAGTTACCTTCTTTTCTTCCCCCTTAACCTTACCTCCACCAATGCTTACCACTTGATGCTCTTTTGAACCGTCCCGATAGACAGTTATCCCTTTACAACCAGTCTTCCAAGCTAAAAGATAAGCCTCAGCTACATCTTCTAGACTAGCCTGGCGAGGCAGGTTGATAGTTTTGGAGACGGAGTTGTCTATCCATTTTTGCCAAGCCGCCTGCATCAAGATATGCTCCTTTGGCTTAACATCAGCTGTTGTTACAAATACATCAGCCACTTCACTGCTAACTCCAGTTTCCCTTAAATGGGCCCCTTGAAGCAGATGGTTGATTACCTCTTTTTTCTTGGTTGGAGAGTATAATTTCCCCAAAACTAATTCAAAGATAGGATCAATAATAACCACCTTCCTAGTCTTTTTATCTTCATAAAAGAGATTACGCTCATTAACTAGAGAAAAGACTGGTTCGATGCCTGAAGAAGTATTAGCTAGGAGAGAGATAGTTCCGGTTGGAGCAACAGTCAAAAGGGTTGCCTGCCGATATTTCTCGGCTGTTCCAGCAAAGATAGAAACATCGAAATTAGGAAATACTCCTCGCCCTTTAGCCAACTCTAAAGAAGCCTCCTCCGCTTGTTTACGAATAAATTTAGCCAGCCTCTCGGCTAAACGCAAAGACCGCTTCGAACCATAAGGAATACCAAGAAGATAGAAAAGGTGGGCCAATCCCATTACTCCTAGGCCTATCTTTCGATTCCCATACTTTACTATTCGTTCTATCTCAGGCAGGGTATAAGTGTTCACCTCAATCATATCATCCAAAAAGCGGACAGCTAACTTAACTGTTTCGGCTAACTTATCCCAATCGATTTCGTATCTTGGTCCACCAAACCAGCCCTTACCTTTTGTTTTTCTCAGATGTCGAGACAAAACAATAGAAGTCAGATTACAACTTTCATAAGGTAAAAGAGGAATCTCTCCACAAGGGTTAGTCGCCCAAAGCCGACCTAAGGCTGGGGTAGGATTATCTCGTTCAATTCGATCAAGAAAAACCATCCCAGGGTCGCCGCTCCGCCAAGCGGAGGCAACAATCTCATTAAAAAGCCGCCTAGCTTTTAGCCGGCGGACAGATTGTTTAGTTCGAGGATTGATCAATTTCCAAAATTTGTTCTGTTCAACCGCCTCCATAAACTCATCAAAGGCCCCTACTGAAAGGTTAAAGTTATCAATTGTTTTATCTATCTCCTTGAGGTGAATAAACTCAAAGATGTCTGGGTGGTCAACATTTAAAATCCCCATATTAGCCCCCCGGCGTTTGGCTCCTTGGAGAATTTTTGATAAGGCAGCAGCATAAGCTTGAAGAAAATCTACTGGCCCAGAAGCTGCATTAGGAACATTTTTTACTTTATCTCCCCGAGGCCGGATGGGGGAAAAGTTAAAACCAGTTCCACCATTATTCTTTTGGATATAGGCTGCCTCCCCTAATGTTTTAAAAATACTTTTAATCGAGTCTCGAATTGGCAAAACAAAACAAGCCGACATCTGACCACTACCCCCAGGATTACCGGCCTCAAACATGGCCTTACCTGAACAAACAAAACGGAAATCAGCCATTACTTGAAAAAATTTTTCAGCCGTCTTTTCAACCACTCCATTATCAGCCCAGTTAATCTCAGCCTTAGCCATATGCCGAGCTACCCGCCAAAAGAGCTGAGTTGGGGTCTCAATAATTCTCCCTTCAAGATCCGTCCGCAGATACCTTTTTTTAGCAATCTCCAAAGCTAAAGGAGTTAGTTCAACTATTTTCTTTTGTTTTTTTTCTCTCATTTTTCTTTATTAATTTTCTACCTTATCTCCCTCTTAAAGGCAGACTTTAATTTATTCTAACCTTAACTATCACACTTCGAGTAACCACAAACCGGACAGGTATAACAACCCTCACTAACCTGCATCACTGCTCCACATTCCGGACAAATATTGGCTGGCATTTTGCTTTTAGTTAAACGACCTAAACGGAACTGATCATCTTCACCTGTTTTAGGCCGAAAATCCATAGTCTCTTCTTTTTTAGTTAGAACCTCTTCTTGGCGGCTACCACTAACATAGACTGTCATTCCTTTCACTCCTAACCGCCAGCCAAGAAGATAGGCTTTGGCTACTTCTTCCCTAGTAGCACGAGAGGAAAAATTAATTGTTTTAGAAATACTATTATCAACAAAGGCCTGAAGAGCAGCTTGGGTTCGAACATGTTCCTCAACACTTATGTCCGAGGATGTGCGATAGATTTGGCGAATAATTGGCGGTAGTTCTTTTATACTTTGGCAACTGCCGGCTGTTCGAACATCCTCAAAAATTTTCTTCTCATCTAGGCGATAACCTGCTTGGAAAAGTTTTTTAAGAGCCTCCTCAAATAGAGCTGACTCATAACTAATCTGGCGGTAATCATCTCCCGCCCCTTCATGGGTTTTCATTATGTAGGAAAGAGCAAAAACTGGCTCACAGCCATAACCCTCTAAACCAGAAACAGTAGCTATAGCTCCAGTGGGGGCAACTGTCATCAAAGCAGCGTTCCGAATACCATAACGGCGAATTCCTTGAACTATTTTCTTCCAATTAAGAGAGGGGCGACCGAAAGTTTCCTTTACTTGGTAACCAAACTTTGGTTGCCAGCCTTTAGCCCGACCAATTTTCTTATTAGTCCCCACAATTTCCGGGTCAAAAACACTCCCTTTTAATAAAGGAAATGGTCCTCTTTCCTTAGCTAACTCTATCGAGGTCAACATTGCCTGATAGCGGATAAACTCAGTAATGGCAGCGGCCAACTCCACCCCTTCTGGAGAGCCATAACCAACTCCTAAACAATACATCAGATCAGCTAACCCCATAACTGACAAACCAACCCGGCGGCTAGCTCTAGCTGCTTCCTCAATTTTAGGAACTGAGGGAACATAACGATTAGTATCAACAACATCATCCAAAAAACGAATAGCCAAATGAATAGTCTCTGCCAGCTTATCCCAATCAATACTCCCCTTTTTAAGACTACCGTTCCTAGCCAGTTGCCACTCTGTCTTAAGATGATGTCGGAGGTTTATACTCCCCAAACAACAGTTTTCATAGGGGCCTAAGAACTGCTCCCCACAAGGGTTAGTTGCTTCTAGTTGATAGACATTGGGGATAGGATTATCCCTCTCTGCCCGATCTAAGAAGAGAACTCCTGGCTCACCATTATGATGAGCGTTTTTGACTATCTGATTAAAAATGGTTCGGGCTTTAACTCGCCGCCAGACCTTTTGGGTATGAGGGTTAATAAGTTCAAACCAATCATCAGCTTTAACCGCCCGCATAAATTCATCGGTAATACCCACCGAGATATTAAAATTAACAATTAATCCTTCTTTTTCTTTAACCGAAATAAATTCAAAGATGTCTGGGTGCCAAACAGGCAAAACCGCCATAGCTGCTGAGCGGCGGCCACCACCTTGACCAATAATATCAAAGGCTGTGTCATAAATCTTTAAAAAGGAAACAGCTCCAGTAGCCAGCCCTTTTGAAGAACTAATAAAATCGCCCTTGGGACGAATGCGGCCGAAAGAAAAACCTACTCCCCCACCTGTTTGAAGGATTAAAATTGCTTTCCGCAAAATTGAAAAAATCCCTGTCTCTGTTTTTCCTAATTCATCATCAATAGGTAAAACAAAACAATTAGCTAACTGGCCGAATTGAGTACCAGCGTTGGCTAAGGTTCTCCCATTAGGAAGAAACCTCTGCCCCAACATTATTTTCCGAAAACCTGCTTGTACTGCTTCTACCTTTACACCATCTCGATAATCATTTTCTGCTTGAGAAACAACATTCACCACTCGTTGAATTATATCCTCTGGCGTCTCAACAAATTTACCTTTATCATTCTTAAGACTGTATCTCTTAACAAAAATGTCATAAGCAACTTTGGGTAACTGCTGATTAAGATGATAAGTTGTTTTCTTCATTAAAGCCTCTTTAAAGCAACAGGACTAATAAATAACAATTCCTAGGTTCTGTCAAGGTATCAAAATGTATCAAATAATATCAATCTAGTTTCCCTACTTTCTAGTGGGGGTCTAAAAAATGAGGAAAAATAATATCTTTTCGGGCTGAAGAAGCGAGTGGGTTAGTTTTTTTAGCTTAAAAGAAAAGCAAAAAATAGCCAAAAATAATTAGCATTAAAAAAAGGTAGAGCCAACTAATAATGGCCAATTTTGTATTTAAAGGATCGATAACCGTCTCCGACATCAACTTAACTTGACGAATTAAGAGAATTCCAAAACCCACAAAAAGAAGATCAATTAACAAGAATCCTACCTTAAAGAGCCAGTAGAAAAAAATTGATAAGGAATTAGGATGCATCACCAACTCCTTCCGTCTTTTTTATATAATCTTCCTCTTCTTCCTGGGTGATGAGGGCTTGAAGAACCTTAAGAACATCTCGGGGGTTAGGAACATTGTGAAATTTAAATAGGTTTTGTTCTGCCGCTGTCTGAACTAAAACATCACCGTAGTTAAAAATGGATTCAAAGAAACCTTGTTGAGAGAGAGAAATATCTTGAATCCTCTCAATCATAGTATCTGAGATTTGTCGGGACATCATATTTTTAAAGTTAATATCCACTATTCTCTCGTCGGTAATGAAATAAACATCGTAATACCAGTCAAAAAAGTTACGAATAAAGTAAGTCAGAGTAAAAAGATACCAAAAAAGAATAGCACTATTAATCATTTTTCCTCCATAAACAAAGAATTCCAATGGCAAAAGAGGTTTAACAACCGCCGGCAGAAAAAGAAAAATCAAAGTGACAACAAACCATCTAAGGGTAGTAAACCAATGGTGGCGGAGAAAAAGAACGATTGTTTCCTCTTGCCCTTTAACATTAAAATTCTCTTGATGGGGAGCAATAAGGAAGATACCAAGGGGGATTCTCTTATCTTTAGCTCGCCGACGAAGATCTTTAATAATAGACTCCGTCTCAATAGGTTTATTTTTTCCTTCCATTGAGCGGTTGTATATTACCCTCATTTACCTCTAATTATAACCTAAGATTGGAACTTTATCAGAACTTGGAACTTAGAACTCGGAACTTGGAAAAATTCCAATTATCAATGATCAAAACAAGAATAAGTAAGAGCGCTACGCTAGATTCTTCCCCTCCGCTTCGGAGGGTCAGAATGACCCGGGGAGGAGGTTGTACCTTCCTCCTTTCCCCGTCATCCCGACTTGTCGGGATCTAGCCAAAGGCACACTTTTCCTCGTCATCCTGAACGAGCTGCCAGGCGAAGTGAAGGATCTAGCCGAAGGCGCAGGGAATTGGAACTAAGAGCTTGGAACTCGGAACTCAGTCGGAAAGAAAAAGACTTACTCAGTCCTGAGTTGGTAGAAGATTAAAAAAGCTTGAGTACTTATTTCTTTGCGCTTCGCTAGATTCTTCGTCGCCACAGCTTCTCAGAATGACGAGGAGAGCGGAAAGTCGCTTGTTGGGATGCCTGTTCCGAGCTGTTTTGACTTAGAATTTACTGCCCAAGATGGATTTATTACGTCGGAGCCTTGGCGAAGACGAATTTATTACGCCGTAGCTTCAGCAGAGGCGGAGGGGACAGGAGTCGAACCTGCAAGCCCCTTTCGGGGCGACGGCTTAGCAAGCCGCTGCCTTACCATTCGGCGCACCCCTCCTTGTACAGTTGATTATATAACAGAACTCGGAGCTTGGAACTTGGAACTTAGAACTCGGTAATTGGAACTAGGAACTAAGAACTAGGAGCTAGGTTAAAAATAATCAATTTTCAATGATCAACTTTCAAATAAAACAGAATTCAGAGCTTGGAACTTGAAACTCAGTACGTTAACGAGTCATTCCGAGCGGAGCGAGGAATCTAGCGAAGCGCAAGTACTTAGCACTCAAACTTGAGCAGACACCCCTGCGCCTTCGGCTAGATTCTTCGTCGCCCCAGCTCCTCAGAATGACACAAAAAGGAGTCTTACTTTATAACTCTACGAACTAATACTTACTATCCTCCACCTGGTAGGTGTAGGTATTTTTTCCTTTAAACCATCGCCAGGCTTGAAGGGTAGTTTCCCAAAAGAACTGAGACAAAACTAGGAAGAAAAAAAGACTAAAGAGAATAACTAGCCAGCTCCGAGGGCTAGATCTTTTCCCTCTAGGAGGAGATTTTAGGTTTTTATCCTTCTTATCTTTTACCATCTTAAATCCAACCTAAATCAGACAACTGAGGAAATCCTTGCCAATAAAAACCCCACAAGGCTATAAAAATAATAGCAACCCAGTTAGTTAAAAGAATAAAAAAACTCCATGGTTTTTGTTGAAGGGCATCCTGATGAAACCACCCCCACAAACTTAGGCCAACATTAAAGATAAGCATTAGGGGCAGGAAAGTTTTTACCATCTCCCCCTCAATGAGGTCAATCGCCCAGCCTAGCCCACTCAATCCAGCTAAAATCATTAGAAACAGGCTTTGTTTAGAAGATAAGCGATGGTTTTTATGACTCATTTCTAACCAAACACCTAAAGTTGTCATAATAAAGATAGCAAAGTAGGCTAAAATATGGCCGAGGATTTCATCTAAAAAATGAGTTATCCGCCAGGCAGGGTCAAGGGGATCATAAGGCATAAAGTTACCAATAGTATCAGCAGTAAAATGGATTATCTCTCCCATCCAACCAATCCACAAGGAGCCAACAAAAAGAGCCTTTATATAACTCATTTTTTTATCAAGGAAAAGGTTAGGCACCTGACCTGCTAACCGAAGAAAAAGATAGTAGTAGAGCAGCCAGAGAGAAACCATTACTAGAAGGGCATTAACTATACTGTAGTAAGGGATGGGGAGTTTAAAACTTATCGGCCGATGCATAGGAGGAAGGATAACTACAATCATCGAGAAAGCAGCTAAAAGGAAGATCACTGCTATCTGAAGAACGTCACGGTCCCGCCGCCGCCAGAAAAAAAGGAATAACTTTTTTACCATACCGATATTATAGCTTAGAACTTGAAACTCAGAAATTAGTCTGTTAACAAGTCATTCCGAGCGGAGCGAGGAATCTAGCGAAGCGCAAAGTTGTTGGCACTCAGGCTTGGGTTTACTCTCGTGCGCCTTCGGCTGGATTCTTCGCTGACACTCAGAATGACCCAATATTAAATTCCAAGTACTAAATCACAAACTCTGGTGCCGCGGGCGGGAGTCGAACCCGCACCCCGTTTTAGCGGGACAGGATTTTAAGTCCTGCGCGTCTGCCAATTCCGCCACCGCGGCTATAAAATCCACTACTGTCAAGTTACCACGGTGACTAAATAAATTAAAGCAGGACTTAAAATTTTAAAGTGTCCTGCGCGCCTGCCTGCCGGCAGGCAGGTCTGCCAATTCCGCCACCGCGGCTTGAACGGTTTAATTATAGCTCATCAAAAGAACATCCGTCGGAGTCAACCAATCACTAGCAGCAATTTTATAAAGTAAAATTCTCTATTGGTCATCCTGAGGAGCTGGGGCGACGAAGAATCTAGCGAAGCGCAAAAGGTATTGGCACTTAAGTTTTTTCTAAGCTCTTACTTTACAAGGTTATTGATTATTTTTAACCTAGTTCCTAGTTCCAATTCCCTGCGCCTTCGGCTAGATTCTTCGCGGGGCTCAGAATGACACAATACTAAACTCCAAGTACCAAATTCCAAGTA
>WFRL01000073.1 GCA_015486555.1 Candidatus Microgenomates bacterium
CGGCACCAAGGTTTTGGGAGCACACCCCTGCGCCTTCGGCTAGATTCTTCGCTGACACTCAGAATGACCCGAGAGGAGGTTGTACCTTCCCCTACCGTATCATCCTGAGGAGCCTCCTCCTCCCGGTCATCCTGAACGAGCCGTTTCCCCTTTCTTTGTCATCCTGAACGAGCCGCCAGGCGAAGTGAAGGATCTAGCGAGCAGTGCGAGCGCAGGAATTAACACTCACACTTGGGTTCACTCTCGTGCGCCTTCGGCTAGATTCTTCGCTTGTCGCTCAGAATGACCCGTTTAAGGGAAGAGCTAGTGTCACAGCGCTAACGCTAGATCCTTCGCTGGGGCTCAGGATGACCGGAAACAAAGAGAGAGCCAACTCATAGCGCTGCGCTAGATCCCGACTTGTCGGGATGACAGTTCTAGCTGTTTTGGATTTTGGTCATTAGGATTTAGGGTTTATTTGGAGCTTTCCGCCCAAGGCGGATCCGCCGTGGCGGAAGGATTTAGAGTTTAGGATTTACCTGCTCCTACTAAAGGGGGGCTTGAAAATTGATCATTGATAGTTGGTCATTGGAATTTGTTTGGATACTTGGAATTTGTGATTTGTTATTTTTTACCGAGTTCTGAGATCCAAGCTCCAAGTTCTTCACCCTTTAGGGTGAATTGTTCCAAGCTCTGAATTATTTTAAGGAATCTTCCCCAGGCTTGGCGGGGAAGGTTCTCCGGCTGCCAAAACTGCTCAGGTAGATAGGGTTTATTCTCTACCAGCTGATAAAATCTATCTAAGGTTTCCCTGGCTAATTTTCCCCAATTTACTAGGCTATTTTCCTTCTGAATAAGCCTTATCACTCCATCTGCTTGACTGATAAAAGTGATTATTTGAGCATACATTTGGTCAAAATCCACCTGGGCCTTGAGCAAACTTGTTAAGCTACCAACTAATAATTCTCCCTTGAGAAGAACTACCCTCTCGCTCCATCTTTTATCCCTAAGAATGCTGCGAAGAAAATTAGACAGTGGAAAGGGAGAGAAATAGACAGAAGTAGTAACTCTTAACCAATTCTCATCTCTAATTACTGCCCGTAACCTATCTCTGTAAGACCTCAATCTTTCAGGGAAATGGAAAAGAAGAAAATAATTCTCCTCTTCTTTGTCTTCCAGATAGTTAAAATAGGGGTAATCCTCTCTAATTTTTTCTTTACCTTGTTTAGTTAAGCGATAATCTACCCCTGTTGGAGAGATAATCTTTTCGATATCACCTCTATTCCCTAAACGGCTGAGAGCACTCCGGAGAGTACTCATATTAGAAGAAAATATCTTGTTTAATAGCCGGCGGCTAAGAACAGTTCTTTCTCTAGAAAAGGCAGTTGTGGCCAAAATTATCCGTGTTTTATCCTTGAGCTTCATAATCTATCTCTTTATAACACGAACGGTGGGTGTATTGCAACATTAGCTTAATTTCTGATAGTCATATTGCTTTTTAACTCACGAACGGTAAATTAAAAACATCAATTACCCTTCCTAGTTTACCGCAGACCAATTTAAAAAGGTTCTAAAACCGATTTCCCAGATGATATTATTTGACACATTAAGTTAATGTTTGTTAGGGTCATTTTTACCGCATCCTGTGAAAATATGCGTGTAAATATAGTTTTTACCCTTATGTTCTACTCTGTTAGAAACCATCCAAAGTATTTCAAACTAATATTTGACACTCTCTTTCTAACTTGCCATACTAAAAATAACTTATAAAAAAGTATAACAAAGTATAACTAACAGAGAAAATGATAAAGGACTATTCAAACCTAAATCTGGAAACCAAATATAGCTGGGAAGCTATAAGCGCTGCCTTAATGATGTTTGGGGCTTTAAGCTTGCTTTTTGTCCTATAAAAAACCCGCCCCTTTTGGGAGAAAGGAGCGGGAAGCAAGCGGCTTAAGTATCAGGTAAAACTTAAGCCCCAATGGCAGAGAGTAATTTTAGTCTATCCCCTTAGAGGGGGAAAGACAATAATTTTCTAAATAACTCTATTTATGGGACAGATTTTGTAAATACATTAATAAAAAGGCAAAAGTCAAAAGTCAAAAGGCAAAAGTTAAGAAAAACAAAATGCGAAAAACAGGGCAAAAGGCAAAAGTAAAAATGCAAAATCACAACTCAAAATTCAAAAGCAACCTAAAATACAGAAGCTACAAGTTTAGTTTGGCGCTAATAGATTTCATAGACACCTTGCCAAACGAACGAAGTTGTTGGGTTATTAGCGATCAGCTTTTGAGATCCGGAACAAGCGTTGGAGCAAATCTAGTTGAAGCTACAGCTTCAAGCTCTAAGAAAGAATTTAAGAAGTTTCATGAAATAGCCCTAAAGAGCGCTAATGAAACTAAATACTGGCTAGGCCTTCTAAGAGACTCCAAAAAGGGGGACAGAGAACTAATAAATCAACTTCTAAGAGAAGTTGGGGAATTATCTAATATGATAGCTGCTGGAATCTTAAGAATGAAGGGGAAGAAATAATGAGGTGCATAATACCCTACTCCAATTATTCTAAGTTCTCTCTTTCAGTCAGCTTTTTACTTTTAACCTGTGCTTTTGCCTTTTTACTTTTGACTTTTAACTTGAATCTTAATCATAGTTTTTACAATTTCGAATTTATTTGGAGCTTCGATATTCGAATTTCGAATTTCTGTCTATGACTACCTCTACTTACTCTCCCATCCTTGCTCAATTCGGCGAATACCTAAAGGACAAAGGGTACTCTAAATCATCGATTAAGAACTACCGTTCGGATTTGAAACACTTCCTTAACTTCCTCTCCTCTCTCAAACTCCAGTTGGACCAGGTAAACAAACAAACTGTCAAACAATATCTCTCCCACCTTGACTCTCTCCCCCTCTCCTCAGCAACTAAACGGCGGCGCTTAGCTTCTCTCCTCACCCTTGGCCAGTACTGGCAACAAATCCATCATCTCCCCCATAACCCCTTTCAACCCCTCTCTAAGAAAATTTCTAAACACATCACTATCCACCAAATAGTGGAGAACTTTTTGGAAGATCTTAAAGCTTCCGGCAACTCTAAATCAACAGTTAAGAACTACCGTTCTGATATCAATAAATACCTCAAGTGGCAGAAAATTAATTTCCCTCAAGCAGCGACACTAACCGAAATCTTCAACCAACAACTAATCGAGGAGTACCTGACACAACTGGAAAAGGTTGATAACCTGCCCGACTCCAGCCGCCGCCGCTACCGGGCCTCACTCAAGAGCCTACTTAACTGGAGCCTGAAAAAAGGCTACTTAAACCAAAAAGTTAATTCCCAGGTCTCTATTCCTAAATCTCTTCTTGAACCTCCCAACCTTCATCAATCTGTTTATTCTCGCCATCCTTGGCTTCGCCGCCTGCCTATCCCTGTCCAGAGAGTCCTTACCTGGCGACCCAAATGGTACTACCAGTACCACCAACTAGCTTTTACCTCTTATCTTCATCTGGCTATTCTAATTATTTTTGCCACCGCCATCGGTATCTTTGCCTACCAACAATTTGTTTCTAAAGCCCCAACTCCATTAGCCTACCCTTCTACCCTGACTGCCCCCCAAAGGAAATTATCTTTCCAGGGCCGGCTAACCGACGCCAGTGGAAACCCAATAACCTCATCTACTGATGTCGTTTTTAAAATTTACGATGCCCAAACTAATGGCAATGTTATTTGGAACTCGGCTGGCCAAAGCTGTA
>WFRL01000074.1 GCA_015486555.1 Candidatus Microgenomates bacterium
CAAATAGAACTTAGTAAGAAAGCACTAAACTCTAAATCCTAAATCCTAAACAAATTCTAAATCCTAATGACCAAAATCCAAAACTTTTTTAAGAGAGTTATCTCAACTTGTCGTCAGGGTTAGCCGAAAGCGCAGGGGAAATTGGAACTAGGAGCTAGGTAATCGGAACTTGGAGCTTGGAACTTAGAACTCGGTAATTGGAGCTAGGAACTAAGAACCAGGAACTAGATTGGAGGAACTAAGTTAGAAAAAAGCACTAAATCACAAATTCCAAGGATACAAAGAAGGATAAATCCTAAATCCTAATTTCTTCCGCCACGGCGGATCCGCCTTGGGCGGAAAATCCTAAACAAACCTGCCTGCCGGCAGGCAGGTCCTAAATTCAAATGACCCAAATTCTAAACCTTGTTTCTTGGGTCATTCTGAGCGGAGCGAAGAATCTAGCGAGCAAAGGCGAGCGCACATGAGAGGGAACCCAAGTGTGAGTAGACACCCCTGCGCCTTCGGCTAGATCCTTCACTTCGCCTGGCAGCTCGTTCAGGATGACGAGGAGAGAGGTACCTTCCAACTCATTCACAAATGACAGTTAAAAAGAGGAATTATTTCTCCCGGGTCATTCTGACCCTCCGAAGCGGAGGGGAAGAATCTAGCGAAGCGCAAAAGGTACTGGCACTTAAGTTTTTTCTAAGCTCTTACTTTACAAGTTTATTGATTATTTTTAACCTAGTTCCTAGTTCCATATTATTTGAAAATTGGTCATTGAAAATTGGTCATTTTACCTAATTCCTAGCTCCTAGTTCCAATTCCCTGCGCCTTCGGCTAGATCCTTCGTCGCTGTAGCTCCTCAGGATGACGAGGAAAAGTGTGTCTTTGGCTAGATCCTTCACTTCGCCTGGCAGCTCGTTCAGGATGACGAGGAGAAAAGGTTTTGAATTTTGGTATTAGAACTTATTTGGAGCTTAGGATTTCGAGTTTCGAATTTATTCTCGTTTGTATCCTTTGAATTTGTTATTTGGTGTTTTCTCACCGAGATCCGAGTTCTAAGTTCTAAGTGCTGATTTCCAATACCTTCAACACCTCATCAAGGCTAAGCTTGGTAGGTACCATCGTAGTATTGCTTCCGGCCCCATTAAGAAGCATACATTTGGAGTTATGAAGAAACCAAGTAGCTTGCGGATCAGCTCGATGGAGCTTATTGGACCATTCCGTAAAATTGACATCCCTATCCCAACGACCAACAATCCTTACATTCCCCTTATGAGGATCTTTACGAATAACTACAGAATAACCCATCTTTTGGGCTAGATGTTCCACCGCTCCATTAGCCGTAGTCATCACTAGACCTTTCCCCCAAGGTGTCTCTATCTTAATACCTTTTTCAATTTCTTTTTCAGCTCTAACCCTATTTTTGAAGTTAAGATAAACTCCATCTAAAGCCATCTCAGTGAGGGCTACTAACCGAGGGTAGTCATCTTTGTAAAGAAGTGACCAGGCATCAATAATCTCTGCTAAAGAAAAAAGATGATAATCCGCTGCCGCCTGCGGCCATTTTAGCTCTCGAAAATTATCGATTTGGGTAACCACTCCTACCAACCGTCTTAAGGCCTCACAATTGCTTCTTAACCAACCTTGAGAAATAATCTCTTTAAATACCAGTTCTCCCGCTGAGGTTAACTCCCCCCGCCGGCCAGCTTGATGATGATCAAATCTGCCTCCACCAGTATCAACAACAATTACCTCTTCTCCTTCCTTAGGTTGATAACCCTTACCAGCAGGAACAAAGCGCAGCTCAGCCCCAGCCCATTCCGGCCAAAAACGATGGATTAGCCAAACTGAAGTCAGGGCATCTAAATCCGGTTTAATATGGGTAACAATTAACTTCTTCATTAGGGCAAAACCTTAAACTTAATAATATCATGGATAGTAATTAAGATCATTAATAAAAGGAGAAAGGACATCCCCGCTAAGTTTAACCAATACTCTACTTTTTTAATTCTTCTGGAAGGAACTAGGGACGAGACTGCCGCTAAAAGAGCTCTTCCCCCATCAAGAGCTGGAATAGGCAACAAGTTAATCACTGCTAAATTAACTGAGATTATTCCTATTAAGCGCATTAGATTTAGCCACCCAGTTTTAGCCACATCCGAAGTAATTTTATAAATTCCTACCGGCCCACTCACCGAGGAAGGCAGACTATGTTTCTGAAACAACTGGACCACTAAATCCTTTAAACCCATTAAAATGACTACTAACCAACCGAGCGATTCTTTCACCCCGAACCATACTCCTAGAGCCACTTCTTTGTACCAAGGGTAAAACTTAATCTCAAGGGGGGAGATAACTACCCCAATCCGCCACTGACCATCTATCTGAACAGGTCTAAGAGAAACTTCTTTTATCTCTGTCTTTTTATATCCTTCAGGACGGCGGATTTTAAAATAAATTCTCCTCTGATGATACTTACTGACAAATTGAACTACATCTCCTGGGGTGCGGGGTACCATTATCGCCCCAGCCTTCAAATAAATCAGTTCGATCTTATCCCCTTCTTTCAATCCAGCCTTACTAGCTGGTGAAGAAGGAAGTACATCAATAATAGAAACCACTGTTTGGCTTCTTTGAGGAATACCTTTAAAAAAGTAATAAACTCCAAAGAGAAAACCAGCTAGGAGAAAGTTAGCCGTCACTCCAGCTAAGAGAATAATCAGTTTAGCCCAAAGAGGCTTGGTTACAAAGGCTCGCTTTTTATTTTTAATCCTCTCGAGGTCTGGTTCATCTTCACCGTACAGACGGACAAAACCACCAATCGGCAACCAGTTTAGCGTATAAACAGTTTCTCCTTTCTTAAAAAGCTTAGTCAATCGCGGTGGCAAGCCAAAACCGAATTCTTCCACCCTCACTCCCAGCAGCTTGGCGGTAAAAAAATGACCACCTTCATGGACTAAAATTACCAAAAAAAGAACACCTATAAAAACAAGTAGTGCTAACATACCTTTTAATTGTACCTCATTCAACTGCTATAATATCTTAACAGGCAGGGTAGCTCAGTTGGTTAGAGCGTCGGAATCATAACCCGAAGGTCGTGGGTTCGATCCCCACCCCTGCTACTAAACCTCAAAATAAGTTGCCTCTTTGATTTTAATATTTTCTCCTAGGACAGCGATGGTTTGAGTTAATAAATCTTTAACAGTTAACTTGGGATCCTTGATATAGGGAGAACCGAGAAAATCAGCTAATGTTTGAGGTTTAACTGAGCAAACCTGCATGGCTAAATCATGAGCTAGTTGACGAAATTTTCGGTTACGAGCGACAAAGTCAGTCTCCGACAATAAAACTACTATGCCTACTAATTTACCATTATGATGTTCATAAACGCCAACATAGCCTTCATTAGTTTCTCTTCCTTCTTTTTTGGCTGCTTTTTTTAATCCTTGCTGGCGGAGAATCTCCTTAGCTTTAGTAAAGTCACCTTTACCTTTTTCTAGAGCCCGTTTAGCATCCATTACTCCTGCTCCCGTTAGCTGGCGGAGCTGCTGAATTTTTCTTAAATTAACACTCATTTTGTCTCCTTTTTAGAACTTACTTTTTTAGACACTTTTGTTTTTTTAGCCGTCTTTTTTGCTTTAGCTGCCGGTTTGGCCGCTACCTTTTCAGAAGGTGATAGTTTCTTAACAGCTTTCTTGACTACTCTCTTTTCAGCCGCCGTTTTAGAAGAGGTTTTCTCGGTTTTGACTTTTGTCTTAGTATCTTCAGTTTGTTTCTCCTCTTCCTCATTCTCCTTCTTACTGCTTTTCTTTGCTCCTTTTTTCTCAGTCTCTTGGCGGCCAGTTTGGATAGCCTTGCTCAAAAAGCTCAAAATCAGCTTTATCGAAGCAACAGCATCATCATTAGCTGGGATAGGATAATCAACCAGTTCAGGATCAATATTAGAGTCAACAATAGCTACTACTGGAACTCCGATCAAATGTGCCTCTTTAACAGCTGTGGCTTCCTTCTTAACATCAATCACTACTAGAGCCGCTGGCCGGCCAGAAAAGCCAATTAAACCAGAAAGAAAGTGGTGCAGCCTTTGAAGTTTTCTTTCTATTTTTAACCGTTCCAACTTAGTATAGTGATCAAAACCTCCCTCCGCCAACTTCTTTTCAGACTCAATTAACAATTCCAACCGTTTACTGATTTCCTTCCAATTAGTTAGAGTTCCTCCCCACCAACGACTATTAACATAAAAACTTTTCGATTTAATTGCTTCTTCCTTAACTACCTCAGCCGCTTGGCGTTTTGTTCCAACCAAAACAATCTCCCCTCCTTGAGCAGCAATTTTAAAAAGAAATTTAGCTGCTTCTTCCAATTTTTCTTTAGTCTGGGCAAGATCAAAAATAACCACCTTGTTTTTGATGGTGTAAATATAAGGCTTAATTTTAGGATTAAAACGACTGGTTGTGTGGCCGAAATGACAGCCAACTTCCAGTAAGTCTTTAAGGGAAATATCCGGTAATAATTTTTTCTTCATCATTTACCTCCTTTTAACTTCTATCCAGCAGGTCTTCTCGACCAGAAGGTCAGCCAGATATGCTTAATAATTTAACTTTCTAATTATACACTACCCTTCACTCAACTTTAAGAATAGCATCTTCCTTTTCTTTATAAAGATCCTCTAGTCTCTGGTTATACTCATCCACTAACGACTGGACCTCTTTTTCTAAGCGCTTAACTTCATCTTCAGTTAATTTTTTGTCTTCAAAGCGTTGGCGAATATCCTCCATCATCTGCCGCCGGTGCTGGCGGATAAGAACCTTACCATCCTCAACTTTTCTCTTTAATACCTTTATTAATTCCTGCCGCCTTTCTTGAGATAAAGGAGGTATATTAATGCGAATTACACTTCCCGCCACATTTGGAGTTAAACCAATATTAGCTTCCATAATTGCTTTTGCCACTTTATCTGTTATTCCTGCATCAAACACTTGGAGCATTAGGGTTTGAGGTTCAGGAACAGTAATCGTCGCCAACTCAATAATTTTCAAAGGTTGGCTTCCCTCATAAGCATTCACCCGAATATCTTCAATTAATGAAGCATTAGCCCGCCCAATCCTCAACTTGCTCACTTCGGACTGGGTTAAACTGAAAGCTCCTTCTAGCTGCCGTTTAAAGTCATCAAGCTCCATTCTTTGACCTCCTTTTAACTTAATACTACTTAATTGTAGCAAATAGGATTACAAACCTCTTTATTAATTGGAACTAGGTTAGAGGAACTAGGAACTAGGTTGGAAAATAACCAAATTCCAAATTCCAAGTAATCCAAACCCCCTTTCGGTAGGGGCAGGCAATATCCAAATCCCAATGATCAAATAAAACCTTTTTTAGGAAGTCATCATGAGGAACCAGAGCGACGAAGTCCCTCTTCGGTAGGGGTAAAGATCTAGCCGGAGGCGCACGGGTGTATTCCCTAGCGTTGGTGCTCTTTTTTTGCGCTTCGCTAGATTCTTCGCGGGGCTCAGAATGACACAAAGAAGGGGAAACAGCTTGTTCTAAGGATAACTCCAAGAGGTGAGGCACAACATCCTCTCGGGTCATCCCGACTTGTCGGGATCTAGCGAG
>WFRL01000075.1 GCA_015486555.1 Candidatus Microgenomates bacterium
CTAGGTTAGAAAAATACCTAATTTTCAATGACCAATTACCAAACAAATTCCAAATATCAATTATTCAAACTTAATCTTTTTTTATTTTTTTGGTCATTGGTTATTGTTATTTGTTTGTATCCTTGGAATTTGATACTTGGAATTTAGTACCTAATCATCCCGACCTGTCCTTTACGAACTTTCTAACTTTTGTTAATCTCAGCCCGGTTTTTAATTAGATGGGACTAATTGAGAGATGCCTTATTGATTATTGTTTGTGAGTTGTTTATCATAAGTTATGATCAAGGGTGTAGTTAGGCAAGCAGTAGAAAAAATTAGGAAGATTGAGGTCCAAGGGGCAACAAATATAGCTCTTTTTTCCCTGTCGACCTTAGAAAAGATAAATGGAGCTGTCGAAGATTTTGTCCAATTTAAAGATTTTAGCCAACAGTTAGCCTTAGCCCGTTTGGACGAACCTTTAACTAGGAATATTATTAATCTCCTTTTAGCTGATCTTAAGCATCAATTTACTCCAACTAAGGTTAAGGAGAAAATTGCTTTTTACCGTCAGCTTTTGCAGGAGAATAAAAAGAAAATGAGCAACTATCTGAGTGGGTTAATACAGAATGACAAAGAATATTTTTCCCATTGCCACTCTACTTCTTTAGAAAGTGGGTTTATTTTAGCCCATCAAGCTGGAAAACGCTTTCATATTTGGCAGACGGAAACGCGGCCACTTTATCAAGGTCACATAACCGCCAGTCATCTTTTGGCAGCTGGGTTGTCGGTAACCTTAGTTGTTGATGATATTGCTCCCTGGTTAGTTTCAAAATATGATGATATCGTTGATATCCAGGCTGTTTTTATTGGGGCTGACGTTTTGAGCCAAGATGGTTGGGCCTTAAATAAAGTAGGTAGTTTTGTCCTTTCCTTAGCGGCCAAGGAAGCACATGTCCCCCTGTATGTGGTGGCCAGTTTGCTTAAATTTGTTTCTCAAACTGGGCGGCGAGTAAAGATTGAGAAGCGTCCGGCTGATGAGGTTTGGCCAGAACGGCCAGCCAAGTTGGAGATTCTTAATTTAGCTTTTGATAAGGTTCCAGCTTCTAATATTAAAGCTCTGGTTACTGAAGCTGGTTTAATAGAACCAAAAGGATTAGAAAGAACAGTTTTCAACGTTTATCCACAGTTAAAGGAGGTAGCTTGAGATGATTAAACCTAAAGATCCAAATGAGTATAACCGAGCCTTGAAGGCCTTACAGAAACGTCTCCATAAAAAACATCTTAGCTACCGAGAGGTTTTTGCTATTATTGATGAAATAGCTAAGGGGGAGTTCGATCCAATCTTAACTACCTACTTTGCTGCTTCCGACTATGTCAATAAACTCAGCCGCCAGGAGATTTATTACTTAACCAAAGCCTTAGTTGAGACTGGACGAAAGCTTAGTTTTCCTTATGTGGTAGCAGATAAACACTCAATAGGTGGAGTCCCAGGCACGCGGGTTACTCTCATAATTATCCCTCTTCTTGTTTCTTTGGGAATAAAGATGGTTTCTACTCCCTCACGGGCGATTACCTCTCCTTCAGGAACAGCCGACGATATGGAACTCTTAGCTAAAGTGGAGTTTAAACTCAAAGAAATACCCCTGCTGTTAGAGAAGGCAGGTGGTTGTATAGTTTGGGGTGGGCATTTAGACATAGCCCCGGTAGATACCAAGATGATTGAGGTTGAGAAGGTTTTGTTTGATGAGTCAATGGATAAAGTACTAGTTTCTATTATGGCCAAGAAAGTTGCTTCCGGGGTGAATCATGTAGTAATCGAGATTCCGATTGGTCGGGAGATGAAGGTGACTACTCGTCCGGCAGCTCAGGAATTGGGTCGTGATTTTATTTGGTTAGGTAAACAGTTTGGTGTCCGGGTGCATCCGGTCATTATTCCCACTTACCAGCCTGCGGGAGGAGGGATAGGTCCCTACTTAGAAACGAGGGAAGCCCTTCGAGTTTTGCAGCAGAAAACTAACTACAGCCGTGAGCTAGAGACTCGAGCCTTACATCTAGCTGATCAGTTGTTAGGTTTAATACTTAAAAATAAAGACGAAGCCGCCAGATTGGAAAAAGAGTTTTCTTTTGTTAAGGGGCGGTCTCCAAAAGTTAAGTTCTTAAAAGAGCAGCTGGCTAATGGTCGGGCTTGGGAAGCAATGAAACGGATTATCTTGGCTCAAGGTGGCCAGCCAAAGGATAGTGAGGAGTTTACCCCTCAAGTGTCTAATTTGAAAATAGCATCTCCGGCCGGGGGTTCAGTTCGCCAAGTCCTGATAAAAAATATCAATAAGCTCAGTCGCCTCTTAGGAACACCAGAAGATAAACAAGCGGGAATATATCTTTATAAAAAACTAGGAGAGAATGTTAGAAAAGGTGAGGTTCTCTTTGAGTTTTTTTCATCTGATACAATGAAGTTGAAGGAGGCGAAGTTGAGCTTAGAGACTTTGCCTATTTACAAAATTAAATAAGGAGAGAAAAAATGGTCTCAATGATAAAGAAGCTTATTGAGCCGATACAGATGTGGCTGTTGTCGAGGGGTCAGTGTGTTGGCTGTGGCCGTCCTTTAAAAAATGGGGTCCATGAAAAGAGAGAGGATGGAACTTTTAAAGTGACCTGTGCTTGTGGCCGTATCTTTATCTATGATCCTAAAACTAAAAAGTATCGCCGAGCCTTGTTTGATGAAGTTTAGTTGAGATGCGGAGTTTCTTCCTCTTTTTTCTAGTTCTGTTTTTAGTGGCGGCTGTTTTTCTTGGAGTTGGTTGGTTATGGTGGCAGCAAGCTCTTCAACCAATTGATCCAAACAGCCAAACGAAGACAGTGGTTGTTATTAAAAAGGGTAGCTCGGGGGCTGAGATCGCCCACCAACTCCGCTTGATTAATCTCATCCGCAGCCAGAAAGCCTTTCTCTTTTACCTTAAACTTCATCCAACCACTCTGAGAGCTGGAACCTTTAAGCTCAGTCGGAGTATGAGTTTACCTCAGATTATAGCTGTTCTTCATCAAGGGCCGTTGGATGTGTGGGTAACTATCCCCGAGGGTTGGCGGCGAGAAGAGATAGCCGAAAGGTTAGCAGCCAGTTTGTCTTTTAAGTTTGATAAAACTGAGTTCTTGCGGAGAACCAAAAACCTAGAAGGTTATCTTTTTCCTGATACTTACCTTATTCCCCAAGAAGCTACAGCCCAACGGGTGATAAAGATTATGACCGCTAATTTTGAACGAAAAGCTCGACCAGTTGTCAAAAAAGCGGCGGAAAAGCAAGGCTTAAGCCAAGCTGAGGTAGTCACTCTAGCTTCGTTGGTTGAAAGGGAGGGGAAGACAAAAGAGGATAAAAAGATAGTAGCTTCGATTCTTCTTAAGCGTTTGAAGAATGACTGGCCTTTGCAGGTTGATGCTACTCTCCAATATATTGAAGGCCGGCCTGGGCAGTGGTGGCCAGAAGTTACTCCTGCAGAGAAGAAGCTTAATTCTCCCTTTAATACCTATCTCCATAAAGGTTTACCTCCTCACCCCATTGCTAATCCTGGTTTAGATTCCTTTAATGCTGTCTATCAAGCCGATGGAAATACACCTTATTGGTTTTACATCTCTGATAAAAACGGCCATCTCCGCCCTGTTCGCACCCTCGAAGAGCATAACCAGAACATTAAGAGATATCTGAAAGACTAAGGTTGGTTCGGCTTGATGTATCAAAGGAAGGGGAATCCTTGACGCTAAATATAGAATGAAGGTGGAATGAAGAGTATCTTAGAAGTGAAAGATTTAACTATTGATGTTGGTAAAGAGAGGATAATTGATGGGTTGTCCTTTTCTTTAGATAAGGGTGAGATCTTAACAATACTTGGACCCAATGGGGTAGGCAAGTCCGTGCTTACTAAGGCTTTGTTGGGGTTAGTACCTTACCGAGGCCAAATAAAATGGGAGAGTGAGATGAAATTTGGTTACTTACCCCAGGGATTAACCCAACTGAGTTTAAAAAACCTGCCTTTATCGGTAGAGGATTTTTTCCACCTTAAAACATCAGATCTGACTAAAATTGAACAGGGTTTTAAAGCGTTAGGAACAGAATATTATTTAATCAAAAACAAGAAACTTGGATCTCTATCTGGTGGCCAGTTCCAAAAAGTTTTGTTTGTTTGGAGTAATTTGGCTAATCCTCAGGTTATAGTTCTTGACGAACCAAACTCTAATATGGATATTATTTCCCAAGAAAAAATGTATCAGAAACTCCACCAGTTATCTCAGAAAAGGCAAGTAACTATTATCTTAGTTACCCATGATCTAAATGTAATTTATAAATACTCAACAAGCGTTTTGTGTCTTAGTCATAAATTTTATTGTTCTTTACCTCATCCTAAAGATATCGATATAAAACTGTTCGATAAAGTATATGAAAAGCCAGTCCGCTTATATAATCATCATTTAAAAAGGTGAAAAAAATGAATATTCTTTTAATAACTATTAGCGCTTTAGTTATTTCAGCTGTTTCTGCTTATTTGGGAACAATTATGCTCCAGCGGGAAGCTGTTCTCACTGCTGGCCCCTTAGGACATCTAGCTATTCCAGGAGCGGCTTTAGCCCTTATCTATGGTTTTGATGTTTCTCTGGGAGCTTTCCCCTTTGTGATCCTGGGCGGTTTAGTTATTTGGTATCTAGAAAAATATACGACTTTGAAGACCGAGGCTATAACGGCAGTCATCTTTGCCACTGCTGTAGCAGTAGGCTTTCTCTTTCTGCCGATGAATAAGGCTGAAGCTGTTCTTATTGGAAATATAACTGGGGTTGATCTTCTCCAGACAGGAGTAATAGTTGTGACCTTTCTTTTTATTGCTTTAGTTCTTAAACTTATCTTTAAAAAGATGATTTTAATTACCATTTCTGAGGACCTAGCTAAAGTGGAAGGAATTAATGTTTCTTGGTATAAGCTTGTTTATTTCTTTCTTATTTCTTTGACTATTGCTTTTGGCATCCGCTTAGTGGGTGGTTTGCTAACAGCAGCTCTGGTTTCTATTCCAACGGCAGCAGCTAAGAATATGACCAAGAAGCTGTCTGCCTATACCCTTATAGCTATTATTATTAGCTTGATCTCTTCTTTATTAGGAGTGATGAGCTTTCACCTTACCCATCTGCCTCTTGGCCCCTTAATTATTGTCTTTAGCAGTTTTTTCTTTGCTCTTTCCTTATTTTTTATCAAAAGGGAGTGAGAATTTCCAATTCACTCCACCTTACTTAAAGCCCCGGTCTTCAGGCCGGGGAGATTCGTTGGCCAAGTATCAAATAAAATAAGAGCGCTGCGCTAGCCCTGATTTATCGGGGGACCTGAATGGAGAAGGTTATCCTTTTTTCTCTGCGTCATCCCGAACGAGCCGATAAACATTCCTCCCTGGTCATCCTGAGGAGCCTTCTCCCTCCCTGTCATCCCGACTTGTCGGGGTCTAGCGAGCTGAAAGCGAGCGCAAAGAATCTGGCACTCAGCTTGGGAGTACATCCCTGTGCCTTCGGCTAGATTTTTCGTTCCACCCAGAATGATTTTTTTCTTCCCGTTATTCTGAACAAACCAGAGGTTAAGTAAAAAATTAATTTAGTTGTTTAAGTTTTCCGTAATTTTTCTATGCTACTTTATGCTGCTTTTACTCCCATTCCATTGTTGCCGGGGGTTTGGTGGTTATGTCGTAAACGACCCGGGAGACATCAGGCACCTCGCTGACAATCCGGCTGGAAATTTCCTGGAGTATCTCATAAGGCAAATGCGTCCAGTTGGCAGTCATAATATCTGAACTGCCATAAATTCTTACAGCAACAACCTCGCCGTAGAGGCGGGCGTCACCCTTAACAGCAGTGCTTCTCGCTCCTGTCAAGACGGCAAAGCTTTGGAAAACTTTTTCATACCAGCCGTGTTTTTTCAAAACGTCCGTTACTATCTCATCGGCTAAGCGTTCTTTTTCAGCCCGCTTTTTATTCACTTCCCCCAATATTCTTATGGCGTAACCTGGTCCGGGAAAAGGTTGGGTTTGGATAACTTCTTTCGGCAAACCTAACATTTTTCCTATTTTTCTCACCTCATCTTTGTAAAAATTGCGCAAGGGTTCAAGGAGGCGCAAATTCATTTTTTCTGGCAGCCCGCC
>WFRL01000076.1 GCA_015486555.1 Candidatus Microgenomates bacterium
AATTAATATTAATCCCCCAGTTCCTCCAACCTAGCTCCTAGTTCCAATTCCCTGCGCCTTTGGCGGGAGCTTAACGAGCCGGGTTTTCCGAGCCGGGCTCGTAAATGTGAACGTTGAGAATTATCTATAATTGTGTATAATAGCTATGTTGTTAATTTAGGAGTTTTAAGATGGCTAATAGTTTTCAGTATGGTGATCTACTAATTAAGAGCGGCGACACAGTGGTCGTTCATCAAATAATCCAAGAGGGGGAGAAGAAAAGAATCCAAAAATTTGAGGGTCTAGTTATAAAAATCCGAAAAGGAGTTAATGGAACCTTCACTGTCCGCAAATTAGCCAAGGGTAACATTGGGGTAGAAAGAATTTTTCCCCTTAACTCCGTCTGGATTAAGAAAATCGAGTTAAAATACCCAGCCAAAGCAAGAAGGGCTAAGCTTTACTACCTCCGAGCCAAGAAAACCAAGCGGGATCTAAAGTTCAAAAAAGATGAAAAACGGGTTGCTGTCTTAAAGAAGAAAACTACCAAGGCAGCCAAAGAAAAAATAAAAGGGAAAAATGCTTCCTCAACGCCGAGTAAAAAGGCTGGAAAGTAAAAAAGTTGGTTTTGGTGAAAAAGCTGAAGCGGTTTTCCTTTCCTATTTGGTTAACACCCTTTCCCACAAAATACTGACCAAAAACTTCTACTATCGCCTGGGTGAGATCGATATTATTTCCTTTAAAGATGGTCTTATCTATTTTTGGGAAGTAAAAGCCCGCCACGGGATTGCCTTTGGTTATCCGGAAGAAGCAGTAACTCAAAAAAAGTTGAGAAAGATAGAAAAAGGCATCGAGATCTTTTTCCAAAAGTACCCCCAACTCCAAAAGTATGATTATCTTCCTAAGATAGCTGCTTTAATCTTTAACTCAAATAATGAGTTAGTTGACCTAAAGATTTTTGATCTCCTCTAACTTATCCAAGTTTCAAGTAGTTGTTGATTCTTCCTGGCTTAACTTAACCACCTCTTCTTCCAACATCTCCTCTATTTCTCCATCTAAAATCTTGTCAGGCTGGGAACTTACATAACCAGTCCTCAAATCTTTTACTTGTTTATAGGGGTGAAGAACATAAGAACGAATCTGAGTCCCCCAGTCAGGAGCGATATATTTGCCTCGGACCTTAGCTTTTTCTTCTGTTTGCTTCTTCATCTCTAACTGCCATAATCTAGAACGAAGCATCTCCATAGCTATCTTTCTGTTTTGGTATTGGTAGCGCTGGGTCTGGCACTCAACAGTAATCCCGGTAGGGATATGTTTTAGCCTCACGGCAGTCGAGACCTTATTAACATTCTGACCACCGTGGCCACTGGAACGGAAGGCTTGGAACTCTATATCATCCTCCCTTAGCTGAATCTCAACATCATCTTGAATTACGGGAAGAACCTCGACCCGAGCAAAAGAGGTCTGCCTTAAGTTATTGGCATTAAAAGGTGAAAGGCGAACCAAACGGTGGGTTCCCATCTCAAACTTTAACATCCCATAAACCTCGAAACCGTCGATCTTAGCGGCTATCTTTTTATAGCCCGCTTCTTCGCCTGGTTTTTCCTCAATAAGAGTAACTCGCCAGCCCTTTTTCTGAGCATAGCGGTAATACATTCGCCAAAGCATCGACACCCAATCCATAGCTTCGGTTCCCCCCTGACCAGCAGCAATACTTAAAATTGCTCCTCCTTGATCATACTTCCCTTGAAGGAAGGTCTTTTTTTTAAGAGTACTAAGCTCCTGATTTACTCTTTTAAGCTCCTCTTGATAAAGGCTATCCTCAGTCCCTACTTCTAAAGATAAAGCATTAAGAAACTGAATTTTATCCTGAATATCCTCTATTTGCTGTTTAATCTTTCGCCAACTCTCCAGTTGGCGCATAACTTTTTCGGCTTCCTCTTTATCCTCCCAAAAACTAGGGTGGGTTGTCTTAGCCTCAAGCGAGCGTATTTTAGTCCCTAACGTTTGGTAACCTAATCTCTTCTTTATATCCTCCACTAGCTGGTTAAGCTCCTCTATCTTAACTTCCATTATCTTATTATAAGCTTATTGGAACTAGGAGCTAGGT
>WFRL01000077.1 GCA_015486555.1 Candidatus Microgenomates bacterium
GGGTTCACTTCCTGCGCTCGCTTACCGCTCGCTAGATCCTTCACTTCGCCTGATGGCTCGTTCAGGATGACTTTAGAAAAAATTAAAAATTAAAATTCCCTTCATGGGGCTTGCCCCATGAGAAGGGGTGGGGACGCTCGACTTGCATACCTAAGGCACGCCGCCAGCGTTCATCCTGAGCCAGGATCAAACTCTCAAAAAAACTAAAGTCTAATAATGACTTATTTTTAAGAGATCGCACTTCCTTACCACTTTTTCAATTAGCAACAAGCTGTCAAAGAGCACTAAAAGGAAACTTCAAACTCAAATAACAATATATATTGTATCTGATTTGGTCAAAATTGCAAGAGGCTAAAATAAACTTAGTTGATGAATATCATCAAGATCATACTTAAGCATAAGCAGTCTCTCCAAGCCTAAGGCCACTCCACTACTCCGAGGCATCCTGCCTACTACTTCTACGAATTCCCAATCAAGTCGAGGTACTTTCTTTCCTTGCTTTTTTAATAGTTCTACTTCTTTCTCAAATTCTTCTTTTTGCTTTTTAGAATCAGTTAACTCTGAATAACCATCAGCTAGCTCAACTCCACTCATAAATAACTCAAACCGTTCCTTAAAACGAGAATCAGCTGCACTTTCTTTAGCCAAGGGGGCAAACTGGGCTGGAAAATTATAAATAAAAGTCGGCTTACCCATTCCTAATTTTGGCTCTATCTCTGAAACATAAACTAAATTAAACAAATCCTCCCATCTTATACCTTCTGGAAAGGTTAAACCTACTCGATGGCCTAGTTGTTTTAGATTTGAGAGATTAAAAAAATCACTGCAGTTAAGATATTCTCTAAAGGCTTCCGTCATACTCAAACGCTCAAAAGGGCTCCTTAAACTAACTTTCTTACCCTGATAAACTATCTTTTCCTGGTCCAATACTTCTCTGATTAATTTTTCTGTTTCTTCCATTGTTTCAAAGATACTAGCACCAACTTTATACCACTCTAAAAGAAGAAATTCTGGCTTATGGAGTTTACCAACATCCCCATTCCGAAAACGAGGGCTTATCTCAAAAATACTAGTTTTGTATTTGGCTAGCAATCTTTTGTGCCATAGCTCCGGGGAAGGAGTTAAGTAAAGTAAGGCTTCTTGTCCATCAGGAAGTTGAAGTCTAGTCTGGAAAAAATCAAGATATGATTCAGGAATAAGATGAGAAGAGGAAATTGGGGTCATCACTTCAAAATAGCCGTGGCTAGTAAAAAACAAACGGACTTGAGCTAAAAAATCACTCAGAGATCGGGGCGATATTGTCTTATTCGAAAAAGACTTCTTTCGGGCTGACATCTCTTAAGGAATCTTCCCCGGGTTTGACCCCTACTACCAGATTAGTGTCTTTTGTAGCACCCGGGCCATTAAACTCTAGAGAAACAGAAGTTGGTTGCTTCTTAATAACTTTGAACTCCAACTCTATTAAACTGGCCCCACTTTCAACCATTTTTGGACTATCGTTTTTGAGGGTAATAGCTAAACGACCATTTTTAGTATCGTTCCGCGTCATCAAAACTTGATCAAAGTTCTTCTTAGAAATTCTTTGAAAGTGAAGAATCGAGGGATCATAATTGAAAACAAAATCAGCTGCCACCGGTCGCTGGGTAAGACTACCCTTTACCTGGACTTTAACAATTTTCCCCACAACTAATTCTCCTTTTTTGTATAGAGACAGTTTTTCCTCTCTTCCTACAAGTGTAGGAGCAATTTTCTTTTCCTCTACTACTTTTACCGCAGTCCTTTTTTTGGAACTTAAATGAGATTCCTCTCCTACCGGTATTTTCTTTACCCCTAATTTCCCTTGGCTAAACAAAACAAACCAAATCCCTAACCCGACAATAAGAACAAACCATATTCCTAACAAGGTTAACCAAATACCTTTCTTAGTCATTAGTGTACCCCTTGAAGAAAGCTAAATAAAGCTCCTTTTCCACTTGTGGTACTAAAGCTGTTATTAACTAGACTCCAGTCAAGAGCATTAAGATAACGGTTCCCATCTAAATCAAGAAGGTTAAAGTTCCTAGTCATATCAACAGCTGTTCCCCTCTGCAGTTGGGGAAGAGGAATATATTTATGACTTGCTTTACCTTCAAACCAATCAAGATTGTAATTAGCATCCCCTAAAATAGTAGGATACATCCCCATATCAAAGGCATTTATATAATCATCACCAAACCATTTCAACAAAGCAGTCAAATAACTACCTTCATTTTGAGGAGCGTAGTTATTCCACTTCAGCAACTGTTTATACTTGGTAATATAATCACTATTTCCTGCCTTATTATTATCGCCTGGCAACAATGTCCCAACCTTTACTCGGCAAATGTCTTGACCAGCGTTATTTCTACTACAACTTAGAGTGTCTCTATTTAAAGTAACCCTCTTAGCTAAAAATCCAGCTACTTTAATTATTACTCCACTCATCCCTTTTACATCCGTTGAGGAGATATTTACTTCTTGCTGGTCGAAGTTGACTAACTTGCCTTCCGTGTTAGAAGAATAGCTAAACCAAACTACCGGTGTATGGCCATTAAATACAGGAGACGTCCACCAGAGAGGAGCTAATTCTCCCCTATTATTCACCAACCAAACCAAAGCCGGTAAAGTCTCATAATCGCTGCTGCTTGCACTTTTATTCTCAACCTTGTGCATCACCCCCGTTTGAACATCAAATGAAAAAAGAACTGGTGCAATTGAAATAGGCTGAGACACAGTTGGTGTAGGTTCAATAGTTGGAGTAGGA
>WFRL01000078.1 GCA_015486555.1 Candidatus Microgenomates bacterium
ATTAATTAACTGATTAATTTCCAAGCGTTCTTGTTTCATAGTATTTCTTTCCCGGATGGTAACAGTATGGTCTTCTAAAGCCTGGTAGTCGATGGTTATAGTATAAGGAGTGCCTATCTCATCTTGACGGCGATACCTTTTTCCAATATTACCATTATTGTCCCAAGTGGCCGAGAAATTTCCTTTCAGTTGGTTGTAAATCTCTTTAGATAACTGAACCAACTTGGGTTTATTTTTAACTAAGGGGAAAACACCAACTTGATAGGGTGCGAGATAGGAAGGAAAATCTAAATAAACCCGTTTGTTTTCTTTATCCTCGACATGGTGTTCCAAGAGAAGCATGAGAACTGTTCGCTCCAAACCAAAAGAGGGTTCGATGATATGGGGGAAAAACTTTTCCTTGGTTTGAGGATCGGTATAACGTAGATCCTGGCCGCTTTGTTGGCTATGGTTGCGCAGGTCAAAATCCGTTCGGTAAGCTAAGCCGTAGAGTTCTTTGAACCCAAAAGGGAAGAGATACTCAGTATCTTTAGTTAACCTTGAGTAGTGAGATAGTTCTTCCTTTGAGTGTTGGCGCCAGCGCCAGTGATCCTTTTTTATTTTTAACATTTTCATCCACTTCTCGATTTTTTCCTGCCACATTTGGTAGTACTTTTTCCATTCTTTTGGGGGAACGAAATATTCTATCTCCATTTGATTAAACTCAATTAGCCTAAAAATAAAGTTGCCAGGAGTTATCTCATTTCGAAAGGCTTTACCTATTTGACCAATTCCAAAGGGCAGATTAGGAGAAAAGGTATTGAGAATGTTTAAAAAATTAACAAACATTCCTTGAGCAGTCTCTCCCCGAAGATAAACTTGGTGTTTGTTATCTTCTACTGGCCCGATATAGGTTTTGAAAAGGAGGTTGAACTTGCGAGTATGAGTAAATTTTTCCCCGCCGCAGAAAGGACACTTAAGGTGATTTTCTTGGATAATTTTATCTAGTTCTTGAGGGTCCAAGCCCTCTACTTTTGTTTTTAATTGTTCTTCTATTAGATGATCAGCTCGAAGACGTTTATGGCACGATTGACACTCAACTAAAGGATCATTAAAAGAGGTCGTGTGGCCTGAGGCAACCCACACCTGAGGGTTCATCAAAATAGAAGCATCGAAACCAAACATATTATCTTCTTGGTGGATAAAAAACCTCCACCAAAGGTTTTTAATGTTCCGAGCTAGTTCTACTCCTAACGGCCCATAATCCCAAACATTAGCTAATCCCCCATAGATGGTAGAGGAAGGAAAAAAGAAACCTCTCCTCTTTGCTAGGCTACTAATTGTTTTTAGGTTAGTCATTTTTTAAATGGTTTAAAAAAACTTGGTTCTATTGGAGTATATTCTAACAAACTTTGATGGAGCTGGTTAAAAAAGTGTTCTAACTGAAGAAGAAAGTGACGGCGGTTACCTTTAAGATTAGTTGTTAAGATATCTTTAGAACTTTTGTTAAGAAGGAAGTTTATTATTTGTTGCCATTTCTTACTTTTAAGCTGTTTTTCCGGCCAATAGCCCAATTGGTAGATAAGTTTAGTCTCAAAAGAGTGAAAGGCTAATTGGATTTTATCTTCTTCTATTTCAGGATGGAAACTGAGATAGTAATAGAGTGATTCAAAAAGATCGAGCAAATTATCGAAAAGTGTGGGTTGGGGAATCTGCCAACCGAGACCTTGGTCGACTAAACCTAGGACTCGGTAAAGCCAGCTTGCTTGGTGAAGGTTAAGAAAAAGTGGCCAGAAAGATTCAGCATTTTCAATCCGACCTAGACGATAAAAATTGCCATGGGAAAGATAAGCTTGAGCATAAATGTACCAGCCTAATTCAAGAAAGCCTTTGCGATGAGACCGGGGTTTAACGGCTGAAGAAGCAATAGCCTGTATCTTTCCTCTTTCTCGGTCGAAAAGGATTAACCAGAGATCACCTTGAGAGGTTGGTTCTCTCCTTAAGATGATACTTTCTATTATCTGGTTAGATTTAGTCATTTAATTAGCAAGATTGAAATCAATAACTTTGGTATCTTGATTGAGAGTAAAATTTAATTTTTTGCTGTCCCACTTTAGCTCTTCCTTTAATGGTTTACTACCAGCTTGTTTTTGGATGAGAAGAGAATAGTTGAGTTTTTGCCATTCTTGCCAGTTAAAAGGTAAAAGATAAGTGAAACTGAGGCGATAAAATCCTGGAGGACGCAGTTTAACGTATCCCTCAAAAACAGTTTTACCTAGTTCAGAGTAGGAAATAGCCTTGGTAAGGGAGTTATTAGCCTTTATCAATTGGCTACCAATAGGAACATAGAGACGTAACCAATCTCGGTATTCACCATTCAAGCAAAGGCCACCACCTTCTAGATTGCAATTAGACCAGGGTTGAGGATTGCGGTAGGTAATAGTGATTGTTTTTTTAACCTTTCCTGATTGGTCTTTTGAATATTCTTGTTTAACCTCCTCATTGATATAAAGGTTGGATTTAGCCCCCCCCATATTAGAGTCAACAACCATTAAGTAGTCACCCTCGCAAGGGAGGAGGCGACCGGCGAAATTCCAGCTTTCAGCAATTTTTTCTATTTGAGAGGAAGGAGAATAAACGAGAATGTTCTTTTCTTTTCCCAACTGATACAAACTCCTGAATAATTGGGGCCAGCGTTTTCTGGGAGCAGTTAATGTTTTGTTAATCAAGGCTTGCATCAGAGGGCTAAGGACGCTTTTACGGTTCTTAACTATAGTAGAGCGAGGTTGGTCGATGATTTTTTCTAGCTTATAAATAACTTGGGGGCAATGGCAATTAGGATCAGTTTTAGTGGAGAAAGTTCCGTAACCAGGCAGAGTAACCTCCCCGAGAACATTTATTAAAGTTGTAAGAAAATGGGTATCGATAGCAATTACCACATCGGCTGGTTGGCTAACCTTAAGATAATTAGGATAAAAGGTTTCCATTGAGGTTTTAAAATCAGGAGAGAGATTCATGTCCCTCAAATACCAGTAGGGAATGCTAACTAGATACTCCTTGATTGGTTTTGGAGCAGGAATATGGCTGTGGAAGCGCCGGTCGAGGCTATAGATATCTTCACTGGTACTGCTAATGACAACGCCTCTTTTAACCTCCAGCCGGGCATAAGCAGTAATAAAACCTCCGGTTGGCCTTAGTTCTGCATCGTTTTGAAGAAGGACTAAGTAATGGGTTGGCTGTTGGCTTCCTAGAAGAAAGGGGATCATTTCTACTGTTCCTGGAAGCAATTTTATTACCTGGTTGGTTTTTTTGAGACTAGTTTCTAGTTTCTCAATTTTATTTTTGATTTTCCATTTCCAAATTTTTCGGGGATAGCGTCGGGGGTTGATAGTTAAGATAAGATCAGTTCCTTTAGAGAAAGTTTCAGCAGATTCTTTAATTTGAGGAGATTGATGATTTAAGGTTTCACTTAGGAGAACTAAGCGTTCTTGAATGGTTCCTCCCTTAAAGCTACCCTTTCCTTTTAAACCAAGGAGATCAGCATGAGGTTCTAAACTAGTAGTTAAATTTACAGCGGCTTGGTTAATGTCTAAGCTACCAGCAAGAAGATTTTGACCGTCTCGAATATAATTTCCAATTAAAGGTAGGGGTTTAAAAAGGAGAAAAGGTTGGAAAGCTAACTTAGTGGCTTCTAGATTCTTCTGGCTGGTTTTTAGAGCTTTTTCTAACTGAGGTAAACTTTGGTTAGTGATAGCTGTTTTTACTTCCTCTTTTGCTTGTTTTAACTTTAGAACTGTTTTATAAAATCTAAAAGAAATAAAACCAAGATAAAAGAAAGGAAGTAGAAT
>WFRL01000079.1 GCA_015486555.1 Candidatus Microgenomates bacterium
AACCAATGATTAAAAATAAAAAGAATAATAAAAGAAATATGAATAAATCAAGTTTGGAACATTGTGATTTGGATCTTGTTTGGATTACTTGAAATTTGTGATTTGTTATTTTCCAACCTAGTTCCTAGTTCCAATTCAACAACCCGCTCTAGCCCAAGAGAGGTAAAATAAGAAGATATCTAGCGCCTGTGGCTCAATGGATAGAGCACCAGATTGCGGATCTGGGGGTTGCAGGTTCGAGTCCTGCCAGGCGCGCTTAAATATTCTTTGTCCCTGTAGCTCAGTCCGGATAGAGCGAGCGCCTCCTAAGCGCTAGGTCGCAGGTTCAAATCCTGCCAGGGACGCTCTTTTAAGCCCTTACCTGCCACCACTGAGAGAAGTAAGGCAGTTAAGTTCTGACCTAGGGTAGTAGTTATAAAAAAGTGGTCTACCATTACCCAGAGAATCAAAGAAAGAATAACCCATCGGCTTACTTTTTCCCCCCTCCACCAAAGATAAACTAGCCCTCCAAAAGCAACAACCAACCAAAACCAACCAACTCCTCTTCCGATGAGGTAAAAGGTGTTGTGAACTGGTTGGGCAAACCATTCACCTGCTTGAGGTACATTGAGACTAAGACGACTGGTCGGCCAGAAGGAAGAAAAGGAAAAAGAGGAAGGAAACAACCAGCTGAAATGCAACTTGACTCCTTGCCAGTCAGTTGTCCCACCGAGGAGAAAAAGGTCCAAAAAGATAAGTGGACTAAATCGAGGCTCAAAAATCAAGCTTAAAAGAAAAATAATCAACCCTCCACTAAGCGAACCACTTAAGGTAATAATCAAACTAACCGCTAACCAGTGGACTAAACTTTCATTAGAAGGGTGATGTTTATTTTTATAAGTAAGAAGCAGCCAAGATAAAAACAAGCTAACTCCAGCAAAAGCTAAAACATTAGGATGAGGAAAGAAAAGAGTGGGCCAAGCCCAGTATCGATCAAGGAAAAAAAAATGAAAAGGGGAAGTTGCCAAGGAAAAATTTAGCCAGACGGTATCGATAATAACAACTAAAGCTAGGAAAAATAAAGAAAAAGAAAAAAAGATCCTCAACTGGCGCCTGGATACTCTTTGTGAGAGATAAGCTCCTAATAAGCTGAGCAGAACCACTCGAAGATAAAAATAAAAACGCAGCCACCAGAATAAGGAAGCTGATTGATAAAAGAAATATATTCCCCCTCCTAGAAGGAGTAAAAGCAGTTTGGTTTTAAATTTCAACCACTTCCCTCCTAAGCCTAAAAAGAAAAAGACTACCAACCAAGCGTCAGCCAAAGAAAAAGTGAAGGAATAATAATTGAGCCGCCGCCAACTGAGCCAAAAAACCCAACCCCAAGGGAAAAATAAACCTAGGTAAAAGGAAAATACAAAAACTTGCCAAGACTTACTTGTCCTCATTCTTGTGAGGAGTAATAGTTAAAACTCTACCTCTAGGAGTGTCAGCTGAGTGGGAACCGACCCGGCCATCAGCTGCACAAACAATATGAATTAGACGACGTTCATATGGAGAAAGATTATAAAAAGAAACCGGACGACCACTCATAATTACCTTTTCTATTTCTTGTTCTGCCCACTCTTTTAACTTATCTCCCTTTTCCTGGAGATAATTGTTAACATCCAGGTACAACTTCCCTGAAAAGTCAGCTTGACATTTAAGGAAAAGCCAAACCAAATGGCGGAGGTAGTAAATATTCTCCCCCCGGTGACCAATCAGAGGAGCAGCTTGAGGAACTTGAAATAACACTTTTAGGTTACTTTCTTCTTTTACTAAATGCACTTCTCCTTTACCTTCAGTGAGAAAATAAAGAAGTTGGTTTAAGAACCTTTTTAATTTTTCTTCCATAACTGTCTTCTAATTATAAACTGCTGGAGAAGAGAAATAAGTGAACTAACTACCCAAAAGAGAACTATTCCTGAAGCAAAACGGCTGGCAATAAAAACAGTCACTAGAGACATCATAACCATCATCTGTTGTTGAGTTTTAGCCTGTTCATTTGGATTTGGCGGTTGAAAAAGCAAACCTCCTCCCACCTGGAAAACTCCAGCCAAGAGAGGGAGAATGTAATATGGGTCGGGCTTAGCCAAATTAAGCCACAAAAAATTCAGGTCATAACCTCCAGCAGTTACCTGGTTTAGAAGTACTCGATAAAGAGCAATCAGGAGAACAAACTGAACTACTCCAGGTAAACAGCCAGCAGCCGGAACAACTCCTTTATCCCGCATTAACTCTGCCTGGGCTTTTTGAAAAGCTAAGGTATCATTCTTGTGTTTTTTCTTTAACTTAGCAATCTCGCCTTGAAGAGCCATCATCTGCTGAGAATACTTGAAAGAGATAAAGTTAAACGGCCAAAGAAGTAAACGAACTAGTAATGTTAGAAGTAGGATTCCTCCACCTAGACCGAAGTGGTGAGAAAAAAGAGCTAAAGAAATGAGAAGTGGCTTTTCAATCAATAAACTCCAAAGGTTAAGTAAAGAGTGAAACATAGTTAGTACTATAAATGACAACTTAATAAACGTTTACTAGCCAACCAACCGCCAACAATAACTCCATGTTTTTTAATAACTTGGACAGCATATTCTGAACAACTTGGAGTGTGCCGACAGTGTAAAGGAGCTATTCCAAAACCAAAGAGAAAACTCCGAAGGAAAAAAGAAAATTTCTTATACACTTTGAGCATTATCAAACCGTCAATTTCTTTCTTCCTTTAGCTCGCCGCCGTTTGAGAACATTTCGTCCCCCTGCCGATTTCATTCGAACTCGGAAGCCATGAGTTTTCTGCCTTTTTCGTTTTTTAGGTTGGTAAGTTCTTTTAACCATAAATAAACCTCCGCTTAAGTTTAACAGACTGTGTCTAGCAGAGGCAACAATCAGTTATTGGAACTAGGAACTAAGAACTAGGAACTAGGTTAGAAAATAACAAATCACAAATTCCAAGTATCCAAACAAATTCCAATAACCAACTATCAATGATCAATTTTCAAGCCCCCCTTTAGTAGGAGCAGGTAAATCCTAAACTCTAAATCCTTCCGCCACGGCGGATCCGCCTTGGGCGGAAAATCCT
>WFRL01000080.1 GCA_015486555.1 Candidatus Microgenomates bacterium
AAGGAATCTGGTCCAAAGGTTTCTTTGTCTCTACTGTTGGCATCAATGAAAAAATAATCCAACACTATGTTAAATACCAAGGAAAAGAAGATGTTGGACAAGCGGAGCTTGAATTATGAGGCACCACGCCCGTAAGGGCGTGGGGTTCCATTATATTAAGTTGAGAGGATTAGAGCGGTTGTGAGGAATGTTCAGTTTGTTTTCTTTGATGCGGGTGGGGTTTTGTTTTTAGACCTAATGGATCAAGGTAGGTGGGATGCTTTTTTGGAAAAGATAGGAATTCCCCAGAACGGGTTAGCGGAGTTTAATAGTTTTTATGACCAATATGAGGCTTTATTAAACAAAGGGAAACTTCATGCTGATGATTTTTGGAAGAAAGCTAATAAAGAATTGAGTTTAAATATCGAGCTGCCAGGTTCTTTCCAGGATCTAATGGTCCAGGAATTCCAACCTAATCCTCTCATCAAAAAGGTATTAACTTTGGCTCAGCAGAAGTATCGCATTGGCGTCTTAACTAATATGTATCCAGGTATGTTCCAGCAGATAACTCAACGAGGGATTATACCTCAAGCTAATTATGAAGTTATCGTCGACTCAAGTAAGGTCGGCTTAGCTAAGCCGGATCCAGCTATTTACGAATACTCCCAGCAACTAATTAAGGTTCCGCCCGAGGAAATTTTATTTATCGATAACTCTCAGAGGAATTTGGAGGGAGCTAAAAAGGTTGGTTGGCAGACCTTCTGGTACAACGGCAACACCAGATCCAAAAGTACTCAAGAGTTGCACGACCTGTTAAGCAGACAATAGTTACGAGCCGGGTTTTCCGAGCCGGGCTCGGAAATTTACAGAATGAATTTATGTTACAAGAAAAAGATGGACAAAATAGGTAATTGTAAATCTAGAAAGGTTGATAAAGGTATTTATGAGGGGGTTGTTTTTCATAAAGAGTTAGTAGCTCATCCGGAAAATGGTGGCGGTTATCACTTGTGGAACAATTGGCTAATATTGGCAGCGAAATATCCCGGGCTATAAACTGGCGGGGAAGAAATGATGAGTACTTTAAGTTAGCTTTTTATCGAGCTTTAGAATTGTTTAGTTTAACCTTAGCTGATCCTAAAAATAGGGGGAGACGGCTAAGAGAACTTTGTCGAACTAAGGAATTACTAGTGGACTGGTTTTATGGCAGTAAAGTTTATAAAACTACCGACAAACAATGGCGGAAGTACTTTGACTGGTTTGCTTACTTAGCGAATACTAAATATAGGAATCAATTGGGGAATGCTAGTTAATTTGGAGAAAATATAGAAACTTTTGATACATATAAGAAAGGGGTGGCTGGGGATAGATTCCTTCATTGGCCATGTCGGCAAGATAAGTGGCAGTATCTGATAGACAAGCAAAACAAGTCCAATGAATCAAGTCCGAATCATTAGTAACTGGATGTTTAGCAACTTGGTTGTAAGCAGTTAAGAAAGTTTTAAAAACATCTGGCCACGGTTGTTTGGCCCCATCAGGGAAAGACCATTCTACCAATGAATGGGCCACATCTTTGATGGCCGGCCCTAAGTAAGACCAGTCAAAATCTAAGACGGCAGTAACCTTATCCCCTTTAAGAAGGATGTTGCCAGGACGATAATCATTGTGGACAAGAAAGTAGTCCGAGCCCATATTTCGCTTTACCCAATTCTTGTAAAACAGGAGATAGTCAACAAGTGGTTGGTCAAATTTATCTTGGTGAGCTAAAATCCGGTCGATTTCGGTAAAGATATACCTTTTTCTCGGCAGATGGAGAGGAGAATTAAAGGAAACGTTGTGAATTTGGGCTAAAGTTTGGGCAGCGCTTTTAACTAAATTTAGATTTGGTTTTGTCTCTCTATCTAATTTGAAACTTTCCCCTTCTATATAGGCGAAAGCGGTATAGATTTGCCGGCCATTAAAATAAAAATTTTGGCCTTGTTTGGTGGGAATAATTTTGGGGACAGGAACTCCTTGCCGATTCAATTCAGCCAGCCAAGTAGTCTCAAAAACAATATCAGCTCGATTAAGCTCTCTTTTGCTAACTCTAACCACAAACTTTTTCAATTGATTTGCCTGATCGGTAACAAGAAAAATGTCGTTGTCTGGTCCTGATCTCAAAAGATTGACTTTTGCCAAAGGTGGTAAAGGATAGTTATCTTTGATAATTTCTGTGATGGTGTCTATCTGCTGACCCATATTATCTTAGTATACCCGCAATAAAGGATAATGTAGTTTCCAGGTTGGGGTTCGAAAGTTTTCAATTCGTTTGTAGATGAACCCTAAATAAAACATCGCACTATCCTCCCCTTTGTCATAGCTCTTAGTACCTCGATGGAATAGTCCGTAATAAAATAAAACATTGTCCTCCCTCCTCCCCGGTCATTCTGACCCTCCGAGGCGGAGGGGAAGAATCTAGCCGAAGGCGCACGGTTGTCTACTTAAGTTTGAGAGCTAAGACTTTGCGCTGACGCTAGATCCTTCGTCGCCCCAGCTCCTCAGGATGACACAGAGAGGGACGCTTACCGGCTTGTTTAGGACAACGTAGAAGAGGAAAAATGCCTTCGGTTGGATCCCGACAAGTCGGGTTTTACAAGCCCGGCTTACGATTATGGATTATTCATCTACTGGAATGAGCAAATTGAAATCATCTTGTCAATTATTCCAATTCTCATAGTTTTGAGTTTAATATTTTGTCCATTAGTTTTAAATATTCTCTAAT
>WFRL01000081.1 GCA_015486555.1 Candidatus Microgenomates bacterium
AAGGAATCTGGTCCAAAGGTTTCTTTGTCTCTACTGTTGGCATCAATGAAAAAATAATCCAACACTATGTTAAATACCAAGGAAAAGAAGATGTTGGACAAGCGGAGCTTGAATTATGAGGCACCACGCCCGTAAGGGCGTGGGGTTCCATGTGAGAAAATGGAACTTAGAACTTGGAACTCCGTAATCAGAACTCGGAACTTGGTTAGGCAAACACCAAGTCCTAAACTCTTCCGCCACGGCGGATCCGCCTTGGGCGGAAAATCCTAAACAATATCAAAATCCTAGTTACTAAAATCGAAACCTTATTTCCCGAGTCATCCTGAACGAGCCGAGAGGCGAAGTGAAGGATCTAGCGAGCGGAGCGAGCGCAAGTCGTTAGCACCTGCGCTTGGAAGCATACCCCTGCACCTTCGGCTAGAACCTTCGTCGCCCCAGCTCCCGACAAGTCGGGATGACGCGGGAGAGTAGGTATTTTCCCCTTAAGGAGGTCATTCTGAGCCTCAGCGAAGAATCTAGCGAAGCGCAAAGGTACTAGCACCCAAGTTTTCGTCATTTCCTTACCTACTTAGGACTGACCAAGCCTTTTTCTTTCCAATCGAGATCTAAGTTCCAAGCTCCAAGTTCCAAGTTCTAATTCCCTAGTTCCTCCAAGCTAGCTCTTGGTTCCAATAATCAAGTTCTGTTTGGATTATTTGAATTTAATTTGTTTGGATGTTGTGTAAACTTAGTTATGGAGGAGATGCTTCTCATTGATAAACCAGTCGGAGTCAGTTCAGCTGAGATAGTTCGTTTGCTTAAGCCTGCTTTCCCTGGGGAAAAGATCGGTCACGGGGGAACTCTTGACCCTTTAGCCAATGGATTGTTGATAGTTTTAGTAGGTAAGGCTACTAAGCTTTTTTCTCAGCTTCAGGAGTACCCCAAGACTTATTTAGCTGAGATAACCTTTGGTAAAACAACTACCACTTTAGATAGGGAAGGTGAAGTTACTTTAATTAATCCTTCAGAGTTAATAGGAGAGAAATTTAGCCGCTCAGCTTTAGATCGAGTTTTAGCCTCTTTTTCCAGCCGCTACCGACAGCGCGTGCCTGCTTTTTCTGCTGTTAAGTATAAGGGTAAGCCATTTTATTGGTGGAGGAGGCATTATCCTCAACAACCACTGCCTGTTAAGAAAAAAGAGGTGAATTTCTATGATTGGCAGGTTATTTCCCTTAAAGAATCGCCTTACCCAGCTGTCACTCTCCGTTTGAAAGTAAGTAGTGGCTTTTACGTCCGTCAGTTCGCTTCCGATTTAGGAGAGAAACTAGAATTGGCGGCTTATTTGAGTTCTCTTCGCCGCCTGGCTATTGGTGAATATTCTTTAGAAGATTAACTAGATTATGGCTTTTATCGTAGTAATAAAGAAGAAGTTCTAGGCTTAAGATTATTAAAGTGATAATAAGAGTTTTTAAAAGATCCTTTTTCAAGACATGGGGAGGGTAGGTCAATGGGAGGAGTTCTTCTTTATTTTTCTCAAGTTGGCTTTCAGTTTTTTTAACTGCTTTTACCGCTGTCACTTGTTGAGGAGGAATAAGTTGTTTTTCTCTCCTTGGTTGTCTTTTTAGGTGAAGTTTTTTTCTCTTTTTGGAGCGATGTTTCTTTTTACTCATTTTTCTCCTTTTAGTAAAATTGCTATCCTAAGACGATTATACAACTATGAAATGAAATTTTTACTAAATGTTGAAAGCTCAACTAAAAGTTTCATTTAAGGGTAAGGGGTTGTTTTTTGATTGGCTTTTGTTAAAATAAACTGTCTAAGTAAAGTTCCTTTAGAAAGAAGATGATAAAGTTAACCAATATTAGCAAATCATTCTCTGGATTTCAGGCGTTGAAAAGAATCAGTTTTGAAGTAAAGGAAGAAGGAATTACTGCCTTTTTAGGAGTGAATGGAGCCGGTAAAACAACTACTATGCGGATAATTGATGGTATTATTCTTGCGGACGAGGGAGAGGTTCAAGTAGGAAAATACTCTCCTCTAACCCAAGCGGTAAAAGTTAAAGAAATAGTTGGTTATCTGCCAGAAGATAATCCTCTTTACTCTAGCTTTAGAGTTAGTGAATACCTTAATTTCATTGCCCAACTTCGCCAAGTTAAGGGGTTTCCAATGGAGGCTTATTCTCTTCTTCGGCAGATGGGGGTAACCAAAGTGTGGGATCGAAAAATCAACACTCTTTCTCATGGTTATCGTCAGCGAGTTGGTCTTACTGCTGCTCTTATCCATCGGCCGCAGGTTTTGGTTTTGGACGAACCTTTATCTGGTCTTGATCCTCTTCAGAAAGAAGAAATTATGGCTTTGTTGAGAAAGGTGAGCCACCAGACGACAATTTTGTTTTCTACTCATATCCTCCCAGAGGTGGAGAAACTTTGCCAGCGGGTAATAATCATTCATCAGGGAGAGATTCGCTTTGAGGGAGACCTTTCTCATTTTAAGGGAGGAACAATTATAAAGTTGAATTATCAAGGCAAAGCGAAGATAAAAGATAAATTGTTAACTCAACCGAACTTACAACTGATAAAAGCCGAAGAGCTAAAGCGGGGTAATTGGCAGTTAACTCTTAAACTCACGAAAGGAGATAAAGAAAAAATCGTTCGTCAGATCTCTAAAGTAATTAATAGTGAAGGAGGTTTGGTCCTTCAACTCCAACCTCTCAAAGAGGATTTATCAACTTTATTTAATCGATTGGTCAAAGATGAAGGTAATTTTGAAAATTAATCCTCTAATAGCTTTAGTGTGGAAAGATCTTAAGTTGGTCTTATTCTCTTTGAGTGGTTGGTTAATGTTAATTGTTTTCGATGGAGTTATTCTCTGGCTGTTTCTCCAAAATTTTTTTCTTATTGGTCAGGTAGAACTGAATTATTTGTTTTCTCTTCTTCTTTGGGGGTGGCTAGTTTTAGCGGCCGCTTTAAGTAGTCGATCTTTTAATCAGGAAAAAGATAACCGAACATTAGAACTCCTTTTTTCCCTACCAATAACCAGTTGGCAGTTAGTCTTAGCTAAGTTTTTAGCTGGTTTGGTGGTTTTTTTCTTTATTCTTTTATCCTTCCTTCCTCCATTGGTAATTATTTATGGTCTTGGTGGCTTTGATCTCGGCCAGTTAATCTCCGCTTGGATAGGGAGTGGTCTTCTTTTTTCCTTCTTTTTAAGTTATGCTCTTTTTACTTCCTTGTATTTTTCTAATTTAGTAGTAGTTTTCCTTTTTAATCTCTTTTCTCTTTTTCTTATTTACCTTGGAGGCAGTGAATTAGTTCTTAATCGATTACCTTCTTCTCTTTCAAAAATAGGAGGGGCCTTTAGTTTACCTATTGCCTGGAGGAGTTTTTTGATAGGTGTTCCTTCATTAGCAGCCGTTGTTTTTTTGAGTAGTGGTGTTCTTCTTTTTCTCAGCTTGGCGATTATAAAGTTATCTCGAATGCAGCCACGATGATAAAAAAATTTAAAAAGGTGAATTGGCGATGGGGAATAGCTATTTTTCTTGCTCTTGTCTTTGTGGTTGTGAATGTCTTTATTTCTTTGTTTGGTTTTTATCATTTAGATTTAACCTCAGAAAGGCAGTATACCATTTCTCCTGTTAGCCGCCAGATTATTTCTCATCTGCCTGACCAAGTAACGGTAAAGGTTTATATTTCTTCTTCCCTCCCAGCTCGTTTCTTGCCGATTAAGAATTATATCTTAACCACTCTCTGGCAGATGGAACGGCTTTCTAGAGGAAAGTTAAAACTCCAACTAATTGATCCAGACAAGGATAAGAAAGTTAAAGAAGAGGCTAAGAATTATGGCTTGCCTGAAGTTGAGTTCACTGTTATTAGTAATGATCAGTACCAAACAAAGAAAGGATTTTTTGGTTTGGTAATGCTTTTCACTGACCGGACAGCAGTTATTCCAGTTTTTAGCCAAGGAGGGACTTTTGAGTATGAATTTATCCGCCGCTTGTTAAAGATTACTGCAGCTGAAGAACCAAAACTTTACTTAGCTCAAGGACATGGAGAGAGTTTCCAGACTGCCCAACGTTTATACCAAGAACTGGCTAAGGAGTACAAATTAGTGGAGATGAACCTGACTAAAGAATTCACCACTTTGGGACTAGATAAGCAAGCTAAAGCCATTTTTATCTATGAACCAACTAATAAATGGCAAGGTAAAGAGATAAAGAGGTTAAAGAATTGGTTGACTAAAGGCAAGAACCTGATAATTTTTGCCGACCCCCTTACATTAGATAGTCATTTTAATCCTCATTTTAACTGTGATAATCTTCAAACCCTTCTTCAGCCGTTGGGAGTAAACATGGAGAAAAAAATAATCCTTTTCCCCCACGGCGAGGTAATCAGTCTCTCTCTGCCTAACTCTCCTTTAGCTGTTCTTCGTTACTATGGGTTTTGGTTCAAGCTGCAGGCAAAGGATATTAACCCCCAGTTAGCTTGGCGGAATGACTTGATTGGAACAACTCTTAGTTGGGCCGGGAGCCTTACTGCTTCCTCCTCGGCTACTAAGTTTATCGAAGTTAAGGGAATTAATAAAATAGATTGTCCTCTCAGTATTCAACCTAACGATCAGAAATTTGACCAAGCAAAGATGACTTCGGCAGTTGTTTCTTTCCTTCTTCCCCAAGAAAAGGGAAAGATTATTGTTCTGGCTGATGGGGATTTTGTGAGTGATAATTTTGTCCAACGCTACCCTCAAAACTTAGCCGCGGCTTTAGATATGATTGACTTATTAGCTTTTGATCCACGGCTTCTCCAGTTGCGAGCCAAAAAGATTATTCCTCATCTTATCCGGTCGCTTACGCCAGAAGAGAAGGAAAAGTATAAAATGCTAATTCTCATCTCGCCGCTAGGAGTTATTTTTATCTCTGCCTTAGGTATAGGAGTGATAGAAAAGAAAGGTTATAAAAAATTGAGGCCGGGGGGAGAGGATGTTTAAGAAAATAATCATTTTGTCCCTTTTATTAATCTTAGTTAGCCTTGGCGGTATAACCTACCTAACTGTTCACAAAGTCTTTAATACTCGTCAGGAGTATACCAATCCTCTTTATAAAACAACTATTTATCAATTAGAGTTTTCTTACCCTTCTCAAGAGGCGAACCGAAAAGATGCCACAGTAAAAAAAGAGAAAGGGAAATGGCTAGTTAAAGAGAGAGGAAAGAAGTTTTTTTATCCGGCCCGGGCCAGTTTAGTTTCTAATCTAGTCCAACGTCTAAGTTCAGTTCCTAAATTGGAAATTATTTCAACAAACAAAAATTTTCTTTCTCGATTTGACCTTGATAAGGACAGTCGAGCAATAATCAAGGTTTTTTCCAGAGAGAATCAGAAAGCTAAGGTTTTTTATGTAGGTAAAATGGCAGCTGATTTTCAAAATACTTACCTTAGTTTTTCTTCTCAAGGACCGGTCCTTCTTTTTCCAGCTGATCGTTTTCTACTTCTCCCAGCAGAGCTGGTCTTGGAAAATCCTCTCCAGGGTAGGTTGAGTGACTTACGGGAGATAAAAAGTTTAGAAATAGATAAGGGTAAACAAAAAGTAGGAGTAGAACATCAATTAAAAGAAGATAAATGGCTTCTTTCTCCTAAGGGGAAGAGGGAGATAGAAGCCAGTAAGATTGAGGAGTGGTTTGATAAATTAAAGGGTTTTCAAACTAAAAATATTCTTTCGAGTTCTGAAAAAAAATTAACTCAATTGGCCATTATAAAAGTAAAACTTGAAGGCAAAGCGCAATTATCTATTTATATT
>WFRL01000082.1 GCA_015486555.1 Candidatus Microgenomates bacterium
CATCACGCTTCACTAGCCCTGATTTATCGGGGGACCAATTTTAGTTGTTTAGAATTTGTTTGGAGCTTTCCGCCCAAGGCGGATCCGCCGTGGCGGAAGGATTTAGAGTTTAGGATTTACCTGCTCCTACTAAAGGGGGGCTTGAAAATTAATCATTGATAGTTGGTCATTGGAATTTGTTTGGATACTTGAAATTTGTGATTTGTTATTTTTTAACCTAGTTCCTAGATCCTAGCTCCTAGTTCCAATTACTGAGTTCCAAGCTCCAAGTTCCGATTTCCAGGTTCTGAGTAGGAAAGTTGTCTAATGTTATATTATTAGAGTATGAAGGTGGATGAGAGGTTGTTGGATTATCTTTTAAATTTGGCTCATTTGCCCCGGTTAGCGGAGGATCATCGCCAGCGGTTAAAGAGGGAATTGAGCCGTATTTTGGAGTATGTAGATCAACTGAAAGAAGTGCCGACAGAGGGAGTGGAGCTTCTCCAACGGCCTTATCCTCTTAAAAATATTGGCCATAATGATGAGGTAAAGAGCTCAACTTTAGGTCCAGGGGTTTTGCCAGCAGAGAAAAGGAAGGATGATTATTTAATAGTAGCTGGGCTGATTGATAAGGAGAAGAAAGAATGAAACTAACTGAGCTTCGCCAACTGACTGGTTCCTTTGATAATTGGCAGAAGGCTATTAATAACAAGGAATTGGACTTAGTTGAGGTAGCAGAAAGTTTAGAAAATCTCCTACAATTAGTTCAAGATAAATATCAGGCTTTTATTACTATAAGAGAGAGGTCGGAGATTCTTAAGGAATTGAGGGAGAATGTTGAAAAACGACGCCCTCTTTTAGGCTGGCCGTTTACGATGAAAGATATCTTCATAACTAAGGGGATTAGAACCACCGCCTCAGCTAAATTGCTCGAGGATTATATTCCTCCTTATAGCAGTACGGTATATAAGCGCTTACAAAAGGCAGGAGGAACGTTGATGGCTAAGACTAATTGTGATGCCTGGGGTTTTGGGGCTTCAACCGAGAACTCAGATTTTTATCCTAGCCGTAACCCTTATGATCCAACTAGGGTGCCTGGTGGCAGTTCGGGTGGGGCGGCGGTAGCGGTGGCTACTGGAGTCAGTAGCTTTGATATATCTGAAGATACCGGAGGATCTATTCGCCAGCCAGCTGCTCTGAGCGGGGTTACTGGATTTAAACCAACCTATGGGTCCATTTCTCGTTATGGAGCCATTGCTTTTTCCTCTTCTCTAGATACTGTAGGGATAATCGGTAGACGAATTGAGGATATTATCCGTGTTTTTAGTTTAATTAAAGGCCCAGATAAGCTAGATGCTACTGTTTATCCTCAACAAAAACTGACTCAGCTTATGCTGCCAAGTAAATTAAGAAACTTAACCATAGGTTATTTGCCGGAAATTATGAAAGAAGGAGTCGATAAGGAGATTCTTCAAGCCATAAATGAAGTGAAAGATTTTTATAAGCAGGAGTTAGGGGTTATTTTTAAGGAAGTAAAGTTACCCCATTTCAAGTATGGAGTAGCTACTTATTATGTCTTGGCTCCATCCGAGGCTAGTTCTAATTTGTCCCGTTATGATGGCAACCGTTATGGCTGTGACCGAACTGCTTTTACCGATGAAGCTATTCGTCGAATTATTATTGGAACCTTTTCTTTAGCCAGTGGCTATTATGATGCCTACTATCTTCAGGCCTTAAAAGTTCGTCGGTTAATCTACGAAGATTTTCTCCGAGCTTTTAACTTGGTTGATGTCCTTTTGCTTCCGACTACGCCAACTTCAGCCTTTAAAATTGGGGAGAAAAGTGGTGATCCCTTACAGCTTTATCTCCAAGATATTTTTACTATTCCGGCCAGCTTAGCCGGTGTGCCAGGTATTTCTTTTTTAGTAAGGTTAAGTAGTCGAGGGTTGCCTCTAGGTCTTCAATTGGTTGGACCGCATTTTAAGGAGGATCTTTTAACCAGTTTAATCGCCTTCTGGCAAGAAAAGAAGAAAACCCATTTAGTTTATCCTCAAATTGAAGATGAGTAACAAACAATTAAAGTTTCAACCGGTTATTGGTTTAGAAATCCATGTTGAACTGAAAACCAAAGCTAAGATGTTTTGTCGCTGTTCGGCGGATCATTTCCATACTCCACCTAACACCAATATCTGTCCAGTGTGCTTAGGATTACCTGGAGCTATGCCCTACCCAAATCTTAAGGCTTTAGAAAAAACTTTACTCATAGCTCATCTCCTCCACTGCCGGATAAATCGAATCTCCCGTTTTGAACGGAAGCATTATTTTTATCCAGATCTTCCTAAGGGTTATCAATTGACTCAGTACCTTTACCCAATGGGTTATCAAGGTTATTTAGAAGTAGAGGGAAAACGTTTTTTTATTCGTCGAGTCCATCAAGAAGAAGATACAGCTAAGCTAAAACACCAGCGGCTGAAGAGTAGGTTAGTTTCTTTGGTTGATTTTAACCGATCAGGAGTGCCTTTAGTGGAGATGGTAACTGAACCTGTCTTTGATAATAGCCAGGATGTAGTTGCCTTTTTAAAGAAGCTCCAGCGTCTCCTCCGTTTTTATGAGGTTTCTAGCTGTGATATGGAAAAAGGCTCGATGCGTTTGGAAGCCAACATCTCCCTCCGTCCAGAAGGAAGTAAAGAGTTGCCCGATTATAAAGTGGAGTTGAAGAATATAAACTCCTTTCGTTTTCTGGCTGAGGCGATAGATTATGAAATAAAGCGTCAAACCCAACTTCTTAGCCAGGGAAAGGAAGTTACTCAAGAGACCCGAGGCTATAACTCGGTTAAAAAGTTTACTTTTAGCCAGCGGGTTAAAGAAGAAGCTCAAGACTATCATTACCTCCTTGAGCCGGATATTCCTCCGGTTTATCTGAGTGATGAGGTTGTTGAAAAGGTAAGAAAAACTCCAGATTATAGTCAACTAATAGGAAAATGGATAAAACTTGGTTGGCCGAAAACAGTGGTTAATAATTTATTAATTAGACAAGGCCAGCTGGAATGGTGGCAAGAATTAGAAACAACTGTCCAGGAGGAGGGTCTAGATCGGCACAAGCTAGGCCATTTTTTATTGAAAAATAAAGGCAGTTATTATCTAAAGGATATTTCAAAATTGATTGCCCGGTTTAAAGAAGATGAAAAAATAATTAATAATGTAGACCAGTTAGTCAAAGTAGTGAAAGAAGTAGTAGCTAATAACCCCAAGGCAGTAGCCGATTACCAGAAGGGTAAAGAATCAGCTATTTATTTTCTTCTCGGCCAAGTCCGTTACCGTTTAGGGAAGGTAAATGTCCAGACAACCCTTCAACAATTAAGAGATGTATTGACTGATGAGAAGAGTAAAAAATGAGTTTTATTAAGAAGTTAAATAAAAGGTATATTTAAGAAATGGCTTTTGTGCACTTGCATGTTCATAGTGAATACTCTCTTTTAGATGGTCTGCCCCGTGTCCCTGAACTGGTAGCTCGAGCCAAAGAACTAGGGATGCCGGCAGTTGCTTTAACTGACCACGGTAATATGTATGGGGCAATTGAGTTCTACAAAACAGCTCTGGCCGAGGGGGTAAAGCCGATCATTGGGGTGGAAATATATTTAGTTCCTGATAGCCGTTTTAGGAAAATAAAAGGGAAAAATTATCACCTTACCCTTCTGGCGGAAAACTATCAAGGTTACAAGAACTTAATGAAGATTGTTAGCATTGGTTATTTGGAGGGATTCTATTACAAACCCCGAGTTGATTTTGAGATTCTAAAAAAGTATCGCCAAGGGATAATTGCCCTCTCTGGTTGTAATTCCAGTTTGTTAAAGGTTAAATTAGTGGAAAATAAATGGAGGGAAGCTAAATTATATCTTGACCGTTTTCTAGATATTTATGGGGAGAATTTTTACATTGAACTTCAACGGCACCACAATGATAAAGCTGCGGCTAATTTTGAAGCTAATAGCCTTATTTATCAGCGACTAATGCAAAACCACCGAGAAGAGATGAAAGGTAATGACGGGTTAATTAAGTTGGCTCAGGAATATGGTTTGTCGCTGGTAGCCACTAATGATGTCCATTACTTGAAAAAGGAGGATGCCCGAGTCCAGGATGTTTTGGTTTGTATCCAGACTGGCCGAAAACTGGAAGAGGTCAATCGAATGCGAATGGTTGATAATCCTGATTATTATTTTAAAACTGAGGAAGAAATGCGAGCTGATTTTGCTGATCTTTCTCAGGCAATTGAGAATACTCTGAAGATAAGTGAGCAAGTGGATTTGAAAATAGTTTTAGGCCAATGGTTTTTCCCCGAGTTTAAACTTCCTCTTGGCAAAACAGCTGGAGAGGTTCTCCGTCAGAAAGCTTATGAAGGTGCTAAAAGAATATATGGTTCCCCGCTGTCCAAGAAAGTGATAAACCGCCTAGATTATGAATTAGATATTATCGACACTAAAGGCTACTCAGCTTACTTTCTTATCGTCCAAGATATGGTCCGCTTTGCTCGGCAGGAGAATATCATTACTAATACCCGAGGCTCAGCTGCTGGCTCCTTAGTTGGTTATTGTCTGGGAATCTCCATTGTTGATCCTCTAGAGTTTGAACTGCCGTTTGAACGTTTTCTTAACCCTTATCGCCCGCTGCCGCCGGATATTGATCTAGATGTTTCTGATGTTGACCGAGATAAGATAATTGACTATCTGATTAATAAGTATGGGCGGGAAAAAGAAGCTCAGATCTGCACTTTTGGTCGGATGTTAGCTCGGGCTTCTGTTCGTGATGTGGGAAGGGTATTGGGTTATCCCTATGCTGTACCGGATAGAATAGCTAAATTAATTCCTTTTGGATCTCAAGGTTTCCCCATTACTATCCGTCAGGCTTTAGAGATCTCTCCGGCCTTAAAAGAAGAGTATGATAACAATTCTCAAGCTAAAGAGATTCTTGATCTAGCTCAGAGAATTGAAGGTCATGCCCGTCACGTCTCGGTTCATGCGGCGGCAGTGGTGGTGGCTCCAACGGAAATAACTGATTTTACGCCGGTCCAGTATGACCCGGGAGGAGAAAGTATTATTACTCAATATGAAAAGCACGCTGCTGAAGATGTGGGCTTGATTAAGTTCGACCTTCTAGGTTTGACTAATTTGTCTATCTTAGCTCAGGCCGTCCGATTGGTGAAAGCCCGGCGGGATCCTAACTTCGACATTACTACTATCTCTTTTAAAGATGAGAAAACCTATCGCTTGTTAAGTCGTGGAGAGACGATGGGAATTTTTCAGCTTTCCAGCCCAGGAATGACTCACTATTTGAAACAGCTCCAACCCCAGTCTATTTTTGACTTAATGGCTATGGTAGCTCTTTACCGCCCTGGACCGATGAATTTTATTCCTGAGTTTATAAAACGCCGCCATAACCCTAAACTGGTTAAGTACTTTGATCCCCGATTAAAGGAGATTCTCAAAAATTCTTATGGAATTATCACCTACCAAGATGATGTTTTGTTAACCGCTATAAAGGTGGCTGGGTATAACTGGCTGGACGCGGATAAGTTCCGCAAAGCTATCGGCAAGAAGATCCCTGAAGAGATGAAGAAACAAAAGACTAAGTTTATAAAAGGCTGCATCCAGAACGGCATGTCCAAAAAGAAGGCTGAGGAGTTGTTTAAGATGATTGAACCCTTTGCTGGTTATGGTTTTAATAAAGGCCACGCCGCTTCCTATGCTTTGGTGGCTTACCAGACTGCTTATATGAAAGCGAATTTCCCCCTTGAGTTTATGACTCCTTTACTAACTGCCTTTGCTGCTAAAGAAGATAAGATTGCTGCGGCTATAAATGAGACGAAGCGCATGGGAATAACCATTCTACCCCCCGATATTAACCGCTCCTTTGAGGAGTTCACTATTGAGAAAATGGCCAATGGCCGGGAAGGAATTCGCTTTGGCTTTGTTTCTATTAAAAATGTAGGGGAAGCAGCTATAAGAGAGATACTCAGAGAGCGGCAAGAAAATGGAGCTTTTAGGAATATTGTTGATTTTGTCCGTCGGATTAATTCTCGAGTGATTAATAAACGGGTTTTAGAAAGTCTTATCAAAGCTGGGGTTTTTGATGAGTTTCATACCCGCTCGACCCTTCTGGAAAATTTTGAGGAAATATATCGTCTTAGTTCAGCTAAAAGCAACCAAATTAGTGGTCAAGGAACTCTTTTCGGGTCTCAGCTAAAAGAGATGATAAAAGTTAATTTGGTTGAAAAACCGGAATATGATTCTAAAAAGTTGCTTGAGTTTGAAAAAGAAGTTTTTGGCTTCTATCTTTCCGGCCATCCTTATCTTCGGTTGCTTCGCCACTGGCGGTTAGAGTATCCTTTAACTATCAATGAAATTAAAGCTCGCTCTGAGGAGAAACAAGATAATTTTAAAGTCCACTTTGTGGCTGCAGTTACTAAAGTGAAAACACTAACCACCCGTTCCAGCCACCAGCAGATGGCTATTGTTACTTTGGAGGATGAGACCGGCAGCTTAGAAGGAGTAATTTTTCCCCGGACCTTCACTGCTTATCAAAAGGATTTGGGGGAACAAAAAATTTACTTAATCGATGGCTTGATTGATAACAGCAATGAACGGAAAAAAGGAAACCTTATCATTCAAAAGTTACAGCTTTTGAGCGGGACTAAGGTCCATCAAAAGGGAATAGAAATAAAATTAAGAAAGGATTTACCTTCTTCTGCTCTTCAGCAACTGCGCTCTCTTCTTAGAAATAATCCAGGTGAACGGGGAATAGTTATTTGGTTAGAGTTGGAAGATGGTAGTTATAATCAAGTAAACTTACCTTATAAAGTTAATTGGAGTGAGGAGTTAAAGAAACAAGTAATCGAACTCCTTGGTAAAGAGGCTTTGGAAAAATGAGAAGAAATAAAAGATACTATATCTTTGTTTCTGGTGGAGTGATGTCTAGCTTAGGAAAAGGGACGGTGGCGGCCAGTGTTGGGGCCCTTCTCAAAGCTAATGGTTTTCGAGTTACTCCTCTGAAGTTTGAAAACTACCTTAATGTTGATGCTGGAACAATCAACCCCCTTGAGCATGGAGATCCATTTCTCTGTGCTGACGGAACTGAAGCTGATATGGACCTAGGCAGTTATGAACGCTTCCTTGGTCAGGAGGTGGGGAAAAGTAATTTTGTAACTATGGGGCGGATTTATTACGAGGTGATTAATAAGGAAAGGCAGTTTGGTTATCAAGGTGAGGATGTTGAGGCTATTCCTTATATAGTGGATCATATAATCCAAAAGATTGAGACAGCTTTATCAGCCGAAAATTCTCAGATAGGTGTTATCGAGTTGGGGGGTACAGTTGGGGAGTATCAAAATGTTCTTTACTATGAAGCTAATCGCCTGCTCAAGTTCCGTTATCCGGACAGGGTAGTCCATCTTCATGTTTCTTATATACCCATTCCACCCCACATTGGTGAGCCAAAAACAAAGCCAGCCCAACTCTCAGTTAAGATGCTAAACTCAATGGGAATTTTGCCTGATTTTTTAGTGAGCCGTTCTCCCCAGCCCTTGGACCAAAGAAGAAAAGAACGGCTGGCTATGTTTTGTAATGTTAAACCAGAACGGATAATAGATAGTCCTGACCTAGATTCAGTTTATAAATTGCCTTTAGTTTTTAATAAACAGCACCTAGGAGAAAAAATTATTAACCTTTTAGGTATAAAAGCGAAGAAGAAAGCCTCTTTAGTTAAGTGGCAGGACCTGGCGGAAAGAATAGATGAATCAGCGAGTAAGCCTAAGAAGACTTTAGAAATTGGGATCGTTGGGAAATATTTTCAAAGTGGAAAGTTTCATCTAGCTGATGCTTATGCTGCTTTAATAGAGGCGATTAAACATGCCCAATGGGCTCTAGGTTACAAAGTTAACCTCCATTTTATTCCCTCACCTGAACTAGAAGAAAAAAGTGAGAAAGAGGTTAAAAAAGTTTTATCCCCACTCAATGGAATAATTGTTCCTATCGGCTGGGGGAAAAGAGGAGCCGAAGGAAAGATTAGAGCTATTAAATTTGCTCGCCAGAATAAAGTTCCGTTTTTAGGTTTGTGTTATGGAATGCAGTTGGCGGTGGTTGAGTTTGCTCGGAATGTTGTTGGTTTAAAAGGAGCTAACACAATAGAGAATCAACCAGATACTCCTCATCCAGTTATTCATCTTATTCCGGAACAGAAAAAAATATTAGAGAAAAGGGCTTATGGAGGGACGATGCGTTTAGGAGAGTGGTTGTGTAAGCTTAAACCTAATACCTTAGCAGCGCAGATTTATCAAAAATATGGAGGACATTTCATTAACAGGAAAAAACTAATTGTTTCTGAACGCCACCGCCATCGTTATGAATTTAACGATGCTTATGCCCGCCAGTTGTCTGAGGCTGGCTTAATAATTTCTGGCCGATCAGTGGCTGAGGGTTTAGTGGAGATAATTGAGTTGTCCTCTAAGCGGCATCCTTTCTTCCTGGCTACTCAAGGTCACCCGGAGTATAAATCAACCCCCTTTAAGCCCCATCCTTTTTTCTTGGCCTTCCTCGAAGCTGCTTCAAGCACTCCTAAGAGTAAATCCTAAATTCTAAACTCTAATATCTAAATCCCAAACAAACCTGCCTGCCGGCAGGCAGGTCCTAAACAATATCAAAATCCTAATACCAAAATCCAAAACCTTCTTTCTCGCGTCATCCCGAGCCCCAGCGGAAGATCTAGCTGAAGGCGCACCTTCTCCAGGTCATCCTGAACGAGCCAGAGGCGAAGTGAAAGATCTAGCGA
>WFRL01000083.1 GCA_015486555.1 Candidatus Microgenomates bacterium
ATGTACCGCTTGAAAGGAAATAGGGAGGATCAGCAAAAACCATATCAATGGAATTCTCTGGAAATTCTTTTAGAAGTTGCAAAGAATCGGCGTGATATAATTCAAATCTTGGTTTTTTGTAATATGGTTTTTGCATGTTATGTCATTGTAGAGTTGTAGATATTTTTACATTATCATACTAACAAACATACTGAAAGCAAGCAAATTTTTTCAAGTTAGAAAGACCTACTTTATCTGCAAAGAAATTGGAACTTTCTTCTTGAAATCTTGATTAAGACAAATTCATCGCGCCGGAATTTGATAGAGGTGGATTCTATCGCGCTATAGCCTCGGTGACGGCGGGTTCATCACACCAACACTCTAGTAAGGGCGGATTTATCACGCCGTAGCTGGGGCGAAGGCGGAAGGGGTGGGATTCGAACCCACGATCCGATTACTCGGATACTCGCTCTCCAGGCGAGCCCGTTCGGCCACTCCGGCACCCTTCCTTTAAGGCCTATTTATTCTAGCAAATGGTTGTGGTACAATGAGTTGTTAGTTAAGTAAGTAGGAAAGAGTGAGAGAAGTTTTATCCCTCAGTTCAGTTTCCACGCTCATTAAGTAAGGAGGTGAGTTCCCTATGTCTTTTAAACTTTTCGTAGGCAATCTCAGTTATTCGGTCACTAGCCAACAACTGAGTGATTTGTTTAGTCAATACGGTCCGATTGAGGATTGTGTTGTTATCACTGACCGGCAAACAGGCCGGTCTCGTGGTTTTGCTTTTGTTACCTTTACTGAAGAAAAAGGTGGTCAAAAAGCTGTTCAAGAATTGAACGGGAAAGAGTACGAAGGTCGAAAATTGATTGTCAATCAAGCTCGGCCACGTCAGTCTTAGTCTCGTTAATGAAGAATAGAAGACCCTGGAGTTGTTTATTTGTGAACTCCAGGGTTTTTCTTGAGATAGATTGTTTGAGTAGGATAGGCTAAAGCTATTTTTTCTTTGGCGAGGGCATCAAGGATCTGTAAAATGACAGCCTCTTGAGTTTTTAGATAAAGAGAATAATCCTTCATTTCCAGCTCGTAAACGACTGAAAAAATTAAAGCTGAATCGGCCATCTCTGTTAAATTTACCCTTTTTACTTTAGCTTGAGGTTGTTGATCGATAATTTGACTTATTATTTGGGGTATTTTTTTAATTTTTTCTAGAGGAGTTTCATAACTAACCCCTAAGGTAAAAGTGACTCGCCGTTGCTGCATTGAGTGGAAGTTACGGACTACTTGAGAAGAAAGTTCCTTGTTGGGAATGATTATCTCTTCCCCCTTGAATGATCTAATGCGAGTAGTTTTCAAACCAATCTTTTCTACTTTTCCCTGATACTGGCCAACAACGATAAAATCTCCTACATTAACAGTATTGTCAAAGACAATGGCTAAAGTGCTAAAAAGGTCGCCGAGGATGTTTTGAACTGCTAGAGCAATGGCCAGACCCCCGATCCCCAGTCCAGCCACAAGAGAGGTAATGTTTATACCCAAGCTGGCTAGGAAGGTTAAGGTTATAAAGGTAAGGATAGTCGCTTTAGCTAAGTAATTAAAGATAATCAGTTTGGCTTTATTAGTTTCTTTTTTTGTTGTTAAGAGGTGCTGATTAAGGATATCGGTTAGTTGAAAAAGGAAAATAGTTAATTGGTAAGCGATCAGGGTAAGGAAGAGGAGTTGGGTAAGAGAAAGTAATGTTTGATTAGAGGGAGAAATAAGAAGGGCTAGATAGAAAGAGGTAGTTAACCAAAATAAAAAGGGAACATTGCTTAAATAGTTGGATAGAAATTTGAGGTAGGGATTTTCCCCCTGCGAGGTAAGATGTTTAAGGTAATGAATTAGAAACCTCTTAGTCAGGCTAAAAGAAAAGTAAAAAAAAGCAGTTAGAAGAAGAATAATTATTCCCGAGATCAGCAGGTGAGAACTGAGTGGATTGTAATAAAAACTGACAACTTCCATATTCAAAGTTTATGATAACTTAATATCAAAGGCAAAAGTAAAAAAATGAAAAAACTATTGACAACTTCCATATTCAAAGTTTATGATAATGTATATTAAAGGTAAAAATGAAAATGAAGTTTAGAAGAGAGGTTAATTTAGTTTTATTTTCTTTTCTTTTAGCCCAAGTTTTAATGGCTCTGGCTCCGTGGTTGAGCGCCACCGCCCAAGCGGCAAACTTGAAAAATGCTGAAATTACTTTATCTGACTCTCGGCCGAGTAAAACTGGTGTTAGCCATACTGTTTATTTTCAAGCAACTACTGCCTTATCAGCAAGTGAGAAGATAGTTATTGATTATCCATCTGATTTTGATGTAACCGGCATGGGAGCGGCTAATGTCTCTTCGATGAAGATCTCCCCTAATGCTGATATGAGTTCAGGTGATACCTGTACTGTTGCTGACGATAATAATGGAGCGGATCAGGTAGGTTTAGTGGAAGATGGTACTAATGATACTCTTACTTTCCAATTAGCTACTTCCGGTGTCGGGAGTACAGTTCCCGCTGATGATTATGTTGAAATTGTGATCACCGGCTTTGCTAATCCAGCTAAAACTGCTGCCGCGGGGACTGCTGATACTTATTTAGTAAGTTTATCAACAACTAATAGTGATGGGAGTACTACTCATGATTCAGCCACTGTTCGAGTTGCTATTATTGATGCGGTAACTATTTCAGCCACTGTTCAAGCCACTTTGTCCCTTGAAGTAGTGGGAGTAGCATCAGGTGTTAGTGTTGGTAATAGTTATCCCACTACCAGTGTTACTACTACCGCTACTACTGTACCCTTTGGGATTGTTAACTCTTCCACTGTATATACAGCGGCTCAACAACTAAAGGTATCAACTAATGCCACTAATGGTTTCTATGTAGCAGTGAAACAAGATTCTAATATGACTGATGCTGCTTCTAATGACATCGACCAGTTTGCTGATGGGACAGCGGTGGACAATAGCAGTCCTACAGCTTGGAGCTCGCCCTCAGGGACACCTGGATCGGAGAACACTTACGGCCATTTGGGTTATGGGACTACTGATACCACCTTAACTGATTTGAATGGTAGTGGAGCGACTGACCGATTTGCTACTAATAAATTTGCTGCTTTGACCTCCACTTATGAAGCGGTTTTATCCCATACGGGTCCGGCTGCTGGGACAGGTACTGATACCAATGGCCAGGCCTATGTGGTCTATCAATTGGAGATTAGTGGGCTTCAACAGGCAGGTATTTATAGTAACACTGTTACTTATTTAGCTACTGCTAAGTACTAATGAAGATAAAAAGGATTATTCAATTGTTTACTTTGGTGTTAGTTTTGGTTTTTGGTTTTTATCTCTCCTCCTCTGCGGTCGAGGCTTTAGAGAAGGTAGCTCTAACTATTTCTCCGCCAATTAATGAATTAATTCTTAATCCCGGGAGTCGATCTACTTCAGGTTTAACTCTTTATAATAACAGCGATAGCCCAGTTATTGTTGACCTTCGAGCTTCAGAGTTTTATCCTCGAGGAGAAAATGGTGAGGTTAATATTTCTGATGAACCTCTACCCCAAACTAAGGATTGGGTAACAGTCTATCCCCAACGAATAAAAATAGGCCCCAAAAAATCAAGAGTAGTAAGTTATACTATTGCTCTGCCTAAGAATGCCTCGCCGGGTGGTTTTTACTTTGCTATTGTTGCATCTTCAGAGGGAAGTAAATACCAAGCTAATGAAAAAAAATCGGTAGAGAGTGGAGCTTCGGTGGTATCCTCGGTGGCTGAATTGGTTATGGTAAGGATTAGTGGACCGGTTACTTATGCGGCCAAGATAACTCATTTTGATATCCAAGATGGCAAGCGACTCTTAAATTATGGTCCGGTAGATTTAGATATAAAGATTAAGAATCTCTCTAATGTTCATAGTATGTTTTCTAACACAGTAGTAGTGAGCAATCTTCTTTTCCCAGAAAAGTACAAACTTAATCTTAAGTCAGAAAGGATTCTTCCTCAAGCAGTAAGAGATTTTAAAGCTCAAGTGCCTAATAAGTGGCACCTTGGTTATTACAAAGCTGTTCTGACTACTACTTACGGAGGAGGAAATAACTTAGAGAGAGTTATCTTATTCTGGATAGTGCCGTTGCGAGAATTGGCAGTAGGTGGAGCGGTAATAAGTTTGCTTTTCATCTTAATAATTCTCTTAGTGAGAAAGAACCGCCGCCGCCAGAAAGAAATTGAAGAAATGGAGCAAACAGTAGAAAAGCTAGAAAAGATAGAGAAAAAGTTGCACAATTAAAAGTTAAAAATAAGTGGAGATTGAGTACTTTATTGGTTTAGGATTACCTCCAAAGGATCAAGCATTTTTTAACCGACTCAAGAGGGATAATCAATTTAATAACCGGCCTCTTTCAAGCCCAGCCCATATAACTCTTCTACCTCCTTTTGAGGAAAGGAATGAAGCCCTTCTTATTGCTTCCTTGGACAAATGGGCGGCTGATCAAACATCTTTTTCTCTTAAGTTTAAGAAAATAGCTGTTTATAAACATCTTAAGTATGCTACTCTTGTTCTGGAACCTACCCAAAGCGAAAAAGTTAAAAAGTTAAAGTTATCTCTTGATAAGTGGTTGGGCTGGCCCCTTAAAGAAAGACGACTTTTTCGTCCCCATCTAACTTTAGCTAGTAGGGTTCCTTATTTTAAATTGGAAGAGATAAAGGTATCTGTAAGGGCTCTTGAACTAAGGCTGGAACTGGAGGTTGAGGAGGTAATTCTCTTCCGCCGTTTTCTTGGCAGCCAGTGGACAAAGTATCATTTTTCGCCTTTCTCTGTTTAGGTTCGACCAAAGATAATAAGGATGAAAAGAGCAATCATCAAAAGGGCAAGATAAAGAGTAATTACCTTGCCGATAGTGTTTTGGCTTAATAGATGGTGAAGAAAAAAAATGAGAGCCCAAATGATGATGAAGCTGGCAGCGATTAGGTAGGAAAGAAAAATTAGGGGAATGAAAATGATTCCAAAAAGGATAACCTTGGCGGCTGAGAGAAATAAGATTAAAGGTAGACAAAGAGATGAGACTACCATCAAAGAGATGAAAAATAAGGCCCAAAGCATTTGAAGAATCTAAAGTTTAACTTGGGGTGTTTTAGTTTCTTCTTGGCTGACCTCTAAATGGGGTCCGCTTTCCGGAGTTTGTAAACCGGCTACTTTTTTAAATCCTAGTAGACCGGCTACAAAGACAGTTGGAATAGTTTGAATCTTGGTGTTATAGTCAGCTGCCAGATCAATGAGAACCCGACGAGCGTACATTATTTTGTCAGCAGTGTCCCTTAGCTCAGCCATTAACTGGGCTACTGTTTCGTTAGACTTGAACTGGGGGTTGCTTTCCCACAAAGCGAACATAGGTTTAAAAGCTTCACCCATTTTATCAGAGGCCTGCATCATCTTAGCTAAATCGTTTGTATCTACAGCCTTTGTAGCTAAGTTACGAGCAGCAGTTAGTTTATCGTAAACTTCGTTCTCATGTTCCAAATAACCCTTAGTGGCCGCGATCAAGTTAGGAATGAGATTAGCTTGGCGTTTAAGCTGATTACCTATCTCTTGAATAGAAGCCTGAATCTGAACTTTTAATTGGATAAGAGAGTTATAAGTAAGAATTAGCCAAAGGACTAAAACTGTAGCTCCAGTAATAATTCCAATAAGCATTTTTTCCTCCACTAATTTGCTACTAACTTAATTCTAGCATACTTGGAATATAGAACTTAGAACTCAGAACTTAGTTTGTTAATGAGTCATCCTGAGGAGCCATAGCGACGAAGGATCTAGCCGATAGGCGCATGAGTGTGGCTCCCAAGTATGGCTGCCAACACCTTTGCGCTTCGCTAGATTCTTCGCTGACGCTCAGAATGACCTGGAGAGGAGGTTGTACCTCCCCCTACCGTGTCATTCCAAAGAACCTCCTTTCGCCGGTCATCCTGAGGAGCCGTTAGGCGAAGTGAGGGATCTAGCGAGCGGTAAGCGAACGCAGGAATTGGCATCCAGGCTTGGGTTTACTCTCGTGCGCCTTCGGCTAGATCCCGACAAGTCGGGATGACACGGGAGACAAAGTTTCGGATTTAGATCATTAGGATTTCGATATTGTTTAGGACCTGCCTGCCGGCAGGCAGGTTTAGAAATTAGGATTTAGGATTTATCCTCCTTTGTATCCTTGGAATTTGTGATTTGATAATTTTTAACCTAGTTCCAAAATCTGAGTTCCAAGTTCCGATTACCTTTTATCCCCCCTAGGATGATGTAGAATGAAGTATATGTGGTTAATTGTTGGAGTAGGTGTTGGTTTAGTTGTTCTAATTTTTCTTTTAATCCGCTACCTGGAGCAGCGCTTTCGGGACATTTCTCAACAAGCCTTAACCTCGAGCATTGATAAAGTTATTAGTATCGCTGAGGATCGCTTATCTTTAAAAGGAAAAGAAACTGAAGAGAAATTGGCTTCTGACCGTCGCCTAATTAACCAGACTGTTAGTCAGGTAGAGAGGCTCCTCCGCCAAACTCAAACTGAGTTGATTGAGTTGAGTAAGCAAACCTCGACCCAGTTTGGTTCTCTTCGACAAAGTCTAGAAGAACATCGTCGTTTAACAGGCGATCTTAAGGCATCGACCGATGAGTTAAAAAAGCTTCTTTCTAATAATCAGCGCTTGGGAGCTTGGGGAGAACGAATTGCTGAAGATATTCTCAAGGCTGCTGGACTTCAAAAAGGGGTTCATTATGAAGTTCAGCAAGGTGGAGTAAATGGCCGACCGGATATTGTTTTTAAACTGCCGGATGATAAAGTGGTCAACGTGGATGTTAAGTTTCCTTTTAAACATCTCCAAGCTTGGTTGCAAACAGAAAATCCAGAAGAAAAAAAGCGATATTTGCAAAAGTTTCGTGAGGAAGTGAGGAATAAAATTAAGGAGATTAAGAATCGAGGTTATATTAATCCCCAAGAAGGAACCCTTGACTATGCAGTAATGTTCATTCCCAACGAGATGGTTTTTGGTTTTATAAATGAACGCTTAGGAGAAGTTATTGATGAAGCTATGGCTAATAAAATAATTCTTGCCTCTCCTTTTACCCTTTATGCTGTAGCTCGAATTATCTTTGAATCCTACCGCAACTTTTATTATGAGAAAAACCTCCGCCAAATAGTCAAGTTGATTGGAGACTTTTCCCACCAGTGGCAATTATTTAAAGGAGAGTTTGAGGGGCTTAACGATCTTTTTAGAAAGGTTGATGACCGTTTAGAGAAGATACGAACAGTTCGTTATAAGGGGATGGAACGAAAGATAAATCAGATTGAGGAGTATAAACATAAACAGCTTACTTCCAAGAATGCAAAGAATTAAGGTTATTGTTAAGCCAAGGAGTCGTCTAAATCGTTGCCAGCCAACATTAGAAAAGGGAGTTTATCTGGTTAGAGTTACTCCTCCAGCTAGGGAAGGCAAAGCCAATAAAGCTCTTATTGAAGTTGTGAGTCGTTGCTTTCATCTATCTCCGAGTAAAGTTCTCCTTACTAAAGGGGCAACGAAGCGAGTTAAGGAGATAACCCTTCTCGATTAACGGTTCACTAATCGTGTTACAATAAAAAATATGAAAGCTATAGTGCCGACGGGGGGGCGAGGAACCCGAATGCAGCCGATAACTTTTTCTAATAATAAGCATTTTATTCCTGTTGCCAACAAGCCTCTTATTTTTTACCCCATTGAGACCATTGCCGCTACCGGGATAAAAGAGATTGCCATTACTTACAACCCTGGTTGGTTGGAGATTGTTAAGTCTTATCTTGATGACGGTAGTCGCTGGGGAGTTAAGTTTAGTTATGTCCTCCAAGAAAAACCTTTGGGATTAGCCAACATTTTCCAAGTATGTGAAGATTGGTTAGCTGGTGAGCCCTTTCTCCTCCATTTGGGCGATAATATCTTTGCCGACGGCATGAAAAAGGAGGTGAAACATTTTCTGGAGGAAAAGCCAGATGCCATGGTAACCATGGTTGAACATCCGGAAAATAGTCGAATGGGAGTGCCATATTTTGATAAAAAAGGCCGCCTGGTAAAGTATGTCGAAAAACCCAAGAATCCTCCTCATAAGTTTGCTATTCCCGGTTTGTATTTCTTTACTAAAGAGGTCTTTAAGTGCTTCCGAGGTAAGGATAAAATCCGACCTTCAGCCCGGGGCGAGTTAGAAATAAGTGCCCCCTTCCAGTGGCTGATCGACCATCACTACCGTGTCGATGTAGTCGAGTATAAAGGCAAATGGCTAGACCCGGGGAAGTTCGACGACTGGCTGGCAGCTAATAGGTACCTTCTTGATAGGAATTTGACGGAAAAGAAATATCCCCAGTTAGCCAAAGATAACGTGGTTATTGAGGGGCGGGTAAAGATAGGCAAAAACTGTCGAATTAAAAACAGCCATCTCCGCGGGCCGGTAAGCATTGGTGACGATGTTCTTATCGAGGATGCCTATATTGGTCCTTATACTTCTATTGATGATCACTGTTCAATTAAAAACTCCAGCATTGAGAACAGCGTTTTAATGACCGAGGTGGAGGTTCAGGATGTTAAAAAGCCAATTGATGCTAGCCTAATTGGCCGGGGAACTTTCATCCAAGGTAATTATCATTCAAACAGGGCTAGCTTTTTCTTGGGGGAGAAGACTCGTTTAATTATTTAACTGTCGACTGAGGAAAATAGCTAACTTCTTCATTTGGTTGAACTTTTCTGGCGGAATAAACTGATAAACTTCGCCAGAAGGCTTTTTTTCAAGAATATCTTTAGTAGTGACAAAATTGAAAGGGACAAGTTCAGCTGACTCCTGAGTGGAAAGGCCGATGAGGGTTAAAGGATAAAGATTAACATCTTGGCTAAGGTGTTCTAGACTAAGGAAATGTCCGAACCGCCAGCCGGTTAAAATGATGTTTTTACAGTCGGCATATTGGATAGCATGATAAGAAAGTTTGGTATTAGTGATTAACCAAGCTTGGTCAAAATGCATTCTTTCTACCGGCTCCTCAGTAGAGTAGGTAATTGGACCTTCAAGCTGGTTAACATCTTGAAGTCGGGCGTACAACTCCATTATTTTCCCTAAACCTGAGTCGCGGTGGTAGTTATGGTGATGTTTACACTCAACCATCAACTGTTTGCCTCCTTTCTTAGCCACCACGTCAACTTGGTGTTCAATGCACCGGCCACCTACTAAGATATTCCATAGGGTAGTATACTTCCATTCAGTCAGCAGTTGAGCTATATATTTCTCAAAGGCAATTGAGTCAAGATTAGCGATAGCCTCTCGTAACTGGTAAAGATAAAAACCTTTTTTCTCCCCCAGACGATGAAGAAACTCTTTAGTCAAAACATAGATCTCTTTAGTCGGTATTTCGTTGTAAAGATGAGGTTCCATCAACTGTCTCAGCTGGTCGATAGTTGTTGGTTTTATCTGGCTTTTAAGGAGAGAATGGTGAAACTTTTGCCAATCGAAATCTTCTTTATTACCATCCGATTTGATTATCCTTAAACGATGCATACTTCATTCTAGCAGAAATAATTAAGAGGAAGCCAAAGATAATGAAAAAGAAGAAAAAAACGATGTTTAAGTTAAGATTAAAAAGGTAAAAATTATTTAGCCGTCCTCTAAAGGGTTGACAAACTAGGCGAATTAAACCATAGAAAAGAAAGTACCAGCCGGTTAGTTGGCCTGGAGGTTGGAGGTGGTTTCTTTTTGCTTGATGAAGGAGGAAGAAAAATAAAATAAGATCTAGGAGGAGTTCGTAGAGGGGAAGGGGGTGAAAATATTTAAACTCCAGATACTCGGCTGGCCTTTGAGATGGAGGGAGATATATTCCCCACGGTAAGCTGGTTGGTTTATCTAGCAGTTCGTGATTGTAAAGATTAGCTAACCGACCCAGAGCTTGGAAAAGGGGGAGAAAAAGAAAAATAGGATCGGCTAGAGCAGAAAAAGAAATTTTTTCTCGTCGAGCTATTGTTCCTAAACCTATTATTAAACCAATAAGGCTGCCGATGATACTCATTCCTCCGTGCCAGAAAGAAACAATTTCTGAAGGGTGGTGGAAGTAATAGTTAGAACTGGAGAGAAGATGATAGAGGCGGCCAAAGATTAAAACTAGAAGAAGGAGGAGGAAAAAGTAGTTAGAATAGATCCTCTTTTGTTTTTTGAAAAAAGGCGAAAACTCAATCAGCCAGTAAAAAGCAACAACTCCCAAACTGAGGATGAAGCCATACAGGTGAAACATTTTAACTAGAAGCAGATTGATAATGTTTTAAAGCTTGGTACCAAGAAGAGATAGCTATTAAGATAAAACTAACCTCAAAGATGGTAAAAAGAAACCACTCCCACCAACCTATCCTGGCTTGCCAAATAAGAACTGGACCATTAATAATTATGCCAACTGGGAGGAGAGAGAAAAGAAGATAGGAAATAAAACGGGGGTAGATGTTAACCGGCAGGCGCCCTAATTTAGAGGTGTTTCGCCAGATCCAGAGAAGTTCGCCAGTCAGAGGAGTGGTCAAACCCAAAGCCATACTCAGAAGGTAGATGGCTAGAGTGGCGGCGATGCTTAAGAGAAAAGAAAGGCTAAAAGCTAAGAGGCGACTCAAGCTGGGCCAATAGTAAGAATGATGAATGAAGTAGAGAAAGTAGGTAAGGAAAAAAGGGATAGTGATAAGATCTAAGGGATCGAGGTAGCTGAAGAGGTTAATAAAGATGTCATTTACCGGATAGAGGAAGGTTTTATCGAGATTGCCATTGATAACCAGGGAGTCAAAAAAGTAGGCCCCCCGGCCAAGGAATTGGGAAATGGAGTCTACCAGGACAAAGACAAGGTAGTAAAAGAGAAGATCGTTAAAAGTGTAGCCGGCGATTAGTTTTACTTTCTTGAAGATAAAGAAAAAGAAGAGAAGAAAAAAGACAAAGCGGAGAAGCTTGCCACTAATAAAAAGGAGGGCTGATAAAGGATTAGTAAAGCCTTCCTTAAAAGAGAGCCAGAAGTTAGTCCAGATGATTCGAAGGTAAAACTTCATTCTCCCCAGCCGCTGAATTTTTTTAAACCAGTTCGCCATAAAGCGGTGAAAGTTAGGAAAAAGATGAGAAGCCAGAAGAAGCCAACTGCCAGGATGAGGATTGAGTGGGGTGGCAGTTCCGACCGAGCTAGCAGACGGCTAGGCCAGAAGTTAACATAGGCAAAAGGGGAAAAGGCAAGAAGAGAGGAAACAGCATCTAAGGGAAAAAACTGGCCGGAAAAGAAACTAAGGAAGATGTTGAAGAGAAAAATCACTGACCACATCTCAGTCAGGTAGAAAGCTAAGCTGTTAAAAATCAGGACAATAAAAGAATAGGTGAGACTGCCTAATATGAGAGAGAGGATAAAAAAAATGTAAGTGGTGAGGGTAAAATGTTGAAAAGGAGTAAGGTGAAAAAAGAAAAGGAAGGGAAGAAGATAAAAGAGGGAGATGGTAAAGTTGATGACTTTATGGGCTATATCCCAACTGAGAAAAAGCTGCCACATCTTAATAGGGTAAAGGAAGAGGGCGGAGATATTGCCACTGATAATCATATCGCCGATTCGCCAAAGGCGGGTGGAAAGGATTATTTGTCCAATAACAAAGGAATAAAGAAAATAGCCAAGAGTTTGTTGGTTGGTGTAGTTTTTAAGATGAAAGTTGTGTTTGAGAAGAGCGTACCAAAGAAGGAAGATGACGATTAAATTAATAAACTCTCTTAGTTTGCTGACTAAGAATGAGAGTTGAAAAGCAGTTTCTTCTTTGAAGAAAGAGTAGCCAATTAGCCACCATCGTTTCCAGCTCATGGCTCTCTTTTGAAAAATTCTTTAATGACTGTTTCAATCTCCATTTCTTTGATGGTTAAGTCAGTGATGGAAAAGTGAGTGGTTAGGAATTTGGTTAGGTCGACGATTTTTTCTTTAGGGACTAAAAACATTGCTTGGGAATCATTTAATTTTTTTAGATAAGGCTGATATTCTTGGAGTTTTCCTCGTTTGGTAGGAGAGAAAAACTCAACTTTAATCTCTCTTTGATGACCAGTCAGGGAAACTAATTTATCTTTATTTCCTTGGAAAACTAACTGGCCATTGTTTAAGATAACAACCTCCTGGGCTGTAGTTAAAATGTCCTTAAGGTAATGGGAAGTAACGATTATCGTTGCCTGGTATTCCTTTTGATAATAACAGATAAACTTCCTGATTTTTTCCTGAGAGATGATATCTAAAGCCAGAGTGGGTTCATCAAGAAAGACTAGTTTGGGAAGATGGAGAAAAGCGGCGATTAATTGGCAGCGCATCCTTTCACCTAAAGACAACTGGCGGACCGGTTTGAAAAGGAGGTGGTCTACTTCTAAAAATCGACTAAATTTAGTCAATGTGTCATTAAAAGCATTTTCCTCAATTTGATAAATTACCTTTAACATTTGAAAAGAATCGATCGGCGGCAGGTTCCACCAAAGGTGAGATTTATTACCCATTAAAAAGCCTAATTGGCGTAGGAATGACTTCTGTCTTTTCTGAGGACGATAACCCAAAACCTTAATCTTGCCTTGGTCTGGGTAGATGATACCGCTAAGCAGTTTTAGAAGTGTGGTTTTTCCAGCTCCATTTGGCCCTATTAAGCCGATAACTTGCTGGCCGTCCAGGCTAAGGTTGAAGTCATTAAAGATAGCCTTCTTTTTTTTCTTGCCCCACTTGAAAAGGCCTTTGATTCCTGACGGCCTTTCTCGGCTAGTATAAGACTTACTGAGATGCCTGACTTCAATAACCTTATCTTTAGGCATTCTTTATTTTATCTCCTGGCGGAACCGCCGGGCAGCCACGAAGCGAATCACTCGGTGAGGTTTATGGATGATTTCTTGTTTAGTTACCGGGTGAATGCCCTTCTTTTTGGCTACGGTCTTGGTATAAAAGGTACCGAAGCCCCAAATAACTACCTTTTCATCACGCTTGAGTTGGTCTTTTATCTCTTGGAAGAGAGTGTTAACCACCTCAGCAGCCAGCTTGTGGCTAAGGAGAGTCTTCTTGGCCACAATGGTAATAAGATCAGATCTTTTCATTTTTCCTCCTCTTAATTTTTTAATGTTTAGCTTTAATAACTTCCTTTATTCGTTTTTCCCGAATAACATTAACTACGACGTTGCCAGGGATAGTTATCTTTTTCTCAATCTCCTCTTTTATTTTATGGGTTAGGAGAGGAAGTTCTTTGTCATTAACTGCTTCTGGATCTATCATTACTCGGATTTCCCGCCCTGCTTGAAGGGCGTAGGCTTCTTTGACTCCTTTGAACTGCTTAGCGGCGTCCTCCAAACTTTTAAGGCGCTTGACGTATTCATGGTAGTCTTCGTAACGGGCTCCAGGTCGGGCTCCAGAAACAGCATCAGCCACGTAGACGATCATTGACTCAACTGATGAAAATGGTTTATCCTCATGATGCTCAGCTACAGCATTGATGACTGCTTTTGGAAGATCAAAATTAGATAAAAACTCAACTCCTAAATCAACATGGCTGCCCTCGCGGTCCGGAATGACTTTTCCAATATCATGAAGAAGGCACCCTAAGCGGACAACATTAACATCTGCTTTTAATTCATAGGCTAGGGCGATTCCGATTTTTGTTTCCTCAAGAGTGTGGGTAATCATATTTTGGCCGTAAGAGAAGCGGTACTTAAAGCGGCCAAGCATAGCCACAATCTCGGAGGGGAGGTTATAGACCTTGACTTTATGGCATAGCTCTTCGCCGGCTTGGTACATTATCTTCTCAATATCTTTCTTGGTCTTAGCTACAATCTCCTCAATTCGGCTGGGTTGAATACGGCCGTCAGCAATCAACCTCTCTAAAGCTACTCGAGCAATTTCCCTTCTAACCGGATCGAAGGAGGATAAGCGAATCGAGTCTGGGGTTTCATCTATTTCTAGATCCACTCCTGTTACTTTAGTGAAAGTGCGGATGTTTCTTCCCTCTCGGCCGATAATTCTAGCCTTCATATCTTCAGAAGGAAGTTTGACTACTGAGATGGTGTACTCGGGAACATAGTCAATAGCCCCGTGGACTAAGGCTGTAGCCAAAATCTCCCGAGCCTTATCTTCAGCTTCTTCTTTTGTTTTTTCCTCGACAGCTTGGATGCGTTTAACCATCTCATCACGGAGGGATTTTTCCAACCCTCGGAGGAGAATTTGTTTCGCTTCTTCTTTAGTTAAACCAGAAACCTCCTCTATTTTAGTCAGGTACTTCTTTTTTAATTCCTCAATTTGAGTTAGTTGGGCCTCAATCTTCTTTTCCTGGCTAGTGAGGTAATTTTCCTTTTCTTCCAACCGGCCCCGAAGGCGGTCTAATTCTGCCTCTTTCTTTAAAACTCGTTCTTTAGCTTGAGCAGCAGCTGCCTTTTGTTCTTCAGCTTCTTTTTGGGCACTTTCCCGTATTTTTAAGGCCTCTTCTTTGGCTTGGAGAATAATTTCTTTGGCCTTTGTTTGAGCAGTGCTAACGATAGAAGATGAAGGCTTACCTTGACTTGGTACCTTAGGTTTAGGCCTTTTTGGTTGAGAAGTTTCTCTTTTTTCCTTTCCGTTTTCTCTTTCTTTTACTTCTTCCTTATTGAGAACTTTTAAGATAACTTTTAAGAACCCCATCGTTTTTCTCAGGTGAGTAACTCACCTGCCTCCGTTTGACCCTAGAGGAGTACTACTTTGCCCAGTGAAGATAGAGAAACTTAATTGGACTCTCTTGAGGCAAATTTAAAAACAT
>WFRL01000084.1 GCA_015486555.1 Candidatus Microgenomates bacterium
CAAAACCTTTTTAGGGAGTCATCCTGAACGAGCCGCTTTCCCTCTCTCCACGTCATCCCGACTTGTCGGGAGCTGGGGCGACGAAGGATCTAGCGAGCGGTGAGCGAGCGCAAAGGTATTGGCATCAAGGCTTGGGAGCACTCTCGTGCGCCTCCGGCTAGATTCTTCCCCTCCGCTTCGGAGGGTCAGAATGACAACTCTCAGTTGTTTTGTATTTTGATATTAAAATTGGTTATTTTTTCTAAGTTCCAAGTTCCAAGCTTTAATTTAGGTCATCATTTCTTTTATCTCCTCTGGAGTAGTAGCCTGAGTGGGAAGTTTGTCATCACGAAAGCGGACCAAACGAGGAAACCGAAGAGCATAACCAGAGGTATGTAAGGGACTGTGAGTAATCTCATCAGCTTTTATCTCCACTACTAAAGCTGGTTCAGCCCAAAAATCACAAGCCAATTCTTTAGGCACTACATAGTTCACTAGTTTATGAGGAGCTTTAATTTGCAAACAGTGTTGGTGGAGCTCTCGCCATTGATTATCAGTTAACCCTGTCCCTATTTTAGAGATAGTTAGATAATTGTCCTCTCGAGGATTATATACTCCCACTAAAAAGGCTCCAACTCCAAACTTGTTTCGTTTTCCCTTACCCTGATACCAACCCAAGACAACTAAATCAAAGGTGTCCTCAACGCTGGCTAAAGCAGAAGGTTTAAATTTGACCCAGTTAAAGTTTCGAGCTCCCGCTTGGTAAACAGAGTCCAATTTCTTGACCATTATTCCCTCTAAACCAGCTGAAACATATTCATCAAAAAGAGTTTCCATTTCTTTTTTCTCCTTAACTAGGTGTTGAGGGGTAAGATTTAAGCAACCTACTGGTTTGGCTAGTAATTCATCTAAATGAGACCGCCGCCTGCTCAAGGGCTGAGTTAAAAGATCTTCCCCATTAAAGTAAAGAATATCAAAAACATAGGTCCGCACCGGCAGCTGCTGGCGGAGTTTGGTTACATTATACTTCCGCTTCCTTTTAATCGTCTCTTGAAAGGGGAAAAAACTACCTGTCTGAGGATCAAAACTAATACTCTCACTGTCCAAAATTACTCCTCGAAGGTTGAATTTCTCAACCAACTCAATAGCACTTTCTTTAACCTCAGGAAACATTAGGGTCAAATCCTCCAAGTTTCGAGAGAAAATCTTTACCTTAACATCAGTTTCTTTGGAAAACAAGGCGTTTCTTTTCTTATATTGTTCCCGCCAAGCATGAATCTGAGTTCGCAATCCATCATACTTCGGTTCTATCCCAGCTTGAGGCAATTTGGACATAATTTCCTCGAAATTTGGCAAACGACTGGCTAAAGCCGGACGGATAGGAACACCTGGTTGCACTGTCATCTTACCTAAAAGTTTTTTAAGCTCCTCTAATTGTTTTTCTTCTCGAAGATGGTTTAGAACCACTTCAACAATAATCCCAATATCCGAGCGGACATTATAGGCCTTTTCTAACAATGGCCGCCAACTCTTATCTCCTACTAACCTCCAAGAGAGAGCATCTAAAATAGTTAACTGGGAGAAACCTAAGCGGAGCTTACCCAGAGGAATGCGAACAACATACTTACCACTTAAAGGGTCCAGTTGTCTAAGCAACCCAGCCATCAAATACTGTTTTCGCTCAACGCTTCCCTCCCCTTCCTCTTGAGCTACCTGGTATAGATGTCTATAAACCTCCTTGATAGTTAACTTATCCTTTTCTCCCTTTTTACTAGCTACCTGCCAAACTACTTCTCCCAAGTCGCCTACATCTTTATACCTTTTCTTTACCTCTTCTTCAGGCAAGTTATAAGTCCGGCTAACAATCTTGATCATCGTTTTGGTAGCCAGGTTAAACTCTACGCCTTGGTAGTTAGGAGCCAGTTGACCAAGAAGAAGATAAGAAGCTAATTTCCCCTCTGTCGGAGTAAGCTTACTAAAAAGTTGAGAGAGAAGATCAGTAATCTCTAGACGTAGAGTGGTTTTTTCAATTCTTTGAAGATAAGCAGAGAAATTCTTAAAAAGCATATTTTATTATATGCTTAGAACTTAGTAAAACAACCAATTTTTAAACCCCCTTCGTAGGGACAGGCAATATCCAAATTCCAATGATCAAAACCTTATCTCTCACGTCATCCTGAACGAGCTGTTTCCTTTTTCTCTGTCATCCTGAACGAGACGACAGGCGAAGTGAAGGATCTAGCCGAAGGCGCATGCGAGTCAACTCACACTTGGGTTCACTCTCATGCGCTCGCTCTGCTCGCTAGATTCTTCGCTGGGGCTCAGAATGACCCGGGGAGGGGAAAAATAAACTCCTCCCAAGTCATCCTGAGGAGCTGGGGCGACGAAGGATCTAGCCGATAGGCGCAGGAGAGTCAAC
>WFRL01000085.1 GCA_015486555.1 Candidatus Microgenomates bacterium
TGAGTTGGCTTGGGTTTGAGATGATCCGCCATCATCAGACCAGGCATAAACGAAAGCCCCTACTCCATTTCCACCTAACTTTACAGTTCCACTAAGAGTAGCATCTGATGTGCGTAAGGTAAGGTTCTTGGTCAAATTGGAGTTGCTAACCGTTACCTGTTGCTGAGCCGGAGATAAAAAGCCGGAATCGGGGGCTACATTGACTCGTAATACATAAGTGCCATTAGCAACATTAAGGGAATAATAGCCACTAGAATCAGTGGGAGAGCCGGCGACGAAATGGCCGTTTTCATTGGGATTTTCCAAAGAAACAAAAACCCCATCAGCGGCGGAGCCATCAGGTTTTTTAACTGTCCCAGAGATAGTAGAGTTGGCTTTAGTGAGAGTGATGTTTTTAGTGATGTTTGGATCGCTATTACTAATGGTAAATTTTAAGGCAGGATCAGGTGGCGAAGAGATGTAGCCGGTAGAGGGGTCAATAAAGTACCCCAAAGACCAGCTGCCCGTCGCTACCTGGATAGTGTAGGTACTGCCATTCACTTGGCCTTCTTGGAAAGTATGGTTGCTGGAAACAGCAAAGACATGAAGATCAGAAAGAGAAAGAGGATTGCCATCTTGGTCTTTAATGGTGCCTTGGATGGTGGCATTATTGGTCTTAACAGTTAAGGTAACATTCTTAGTCTCCCCACTAGCTATACTCAGCGAGACGCCAGAACCAGGGGTATAAGCTGATCCAGGAGGCAGGCCCAGGTTAACCGAGTAGTTGCCGGCTGGGACCTTAAAAGAAAAAGAACCTCGCTCAATTGGTCCTCCCAACCCTCCAGGCCCAAAATTAGAACCATTCACCTGAGCAAAAGCAAAACCATAGATACTCAAGGGATTACCGTTTTCATCCTCAACAGTACCCTGAATGGTGGCTGAGGCCGAGGTCAGCTGGATGTCGTGGGTTACGGTTTGATTGGTTTGAATTTTAATTTCTTGGGGGGTGGAATTTAAGGCATAAGGATCAGAAGGAGACAAACGGGGCATAACCATCCAGGTGCCGGATGTCACCTTAATTTGGTACTGGCCGGACGAGTTGGTTTGGCCTTGGGAAAAACCGCCGCCGGAGCGGGAGAAGGCCTCGATAAACAAATTGGCGATGGGGTTGCCGCTACCGTCGGTAACTGTTCCTTGGATGGTAGCATCCTTAGTAGCCAAAGTAATATCACCTAGATTCTTAGTCTCTCCATCAGCCACCGAGAAAGGGTTAATGTTGGGAGCCGAGTAAAGGCTATCTGGTGGCGCCCAGACATTAAAGATATAACTGCCGGCCGGCACATTAATAGAAAAAGTGCCGTTATTATTATCTATTGGCCCGCCGCCGCCTTTCCCTTCCATATTAAAAACCCCTACTCCCAGACCGTCAGTTTGGACGACCGGGCTGCCATCAGGTTTAAGCAGTCGGCCGGTGACGGTAGCCGTAGCCTGCTCGACTGTAAAATCCACTGTTTGACTTTCACTAGAGGTATCATCGGCAAAGCGGACCGAGGTTGGCGGCTGACCATAGGCCCAGTCGGAAGTCGATGTAGCCTGAGGCATAACCTCCCAACGGCCACCACTAAGGTGTAAAGTATACTCACCCGATGAGTTAGTAGTAGTCTGAGCGAATCCAAAGCCATCAGGTTTAAAGGCATTAACTATAGCATTAGCTACTGTCCCTCCACTAGATGAGTAAGTAATGGTTCCACTAATGGTCTTAGTGGGAGTAATAAACTGAAAAGTACCTAAATCTACTGTAGTGCCAGAGTAAGTCCCCTCCTTAGGAGAAGGAGAAGTGTAATTTTGACCTTGGGGTGGAAAAACCTCAAAACGATAAGTTACCCCTTGGGTAATGTTGGTATCGAGGATTTGAAACTGGCCATTGGCATCAGTTTGGGTTCCTGGAATCGGAGTCGGATTATCCACCCCTATTGGAAAAACATTTACATAAGCCCCCTCGATAGGATTACCGCTCGGATCGGTAACTACCCCTTGAAAAGCCACCCCGCTTGTCGCCCAAGCCACTGACCACCACAGAGAAACTATTCCAATTACCCCGGCCACCAACAATAATAACCTTTTCGGTTTTAACACCTTAACTCATCATAAGGTAAAACCTAATTAGCTGTCAAGAAAACATCATTCCACTCCGGGATCGGTTATATGATGACAATCCAATCTTAATATGTTAAACGGATCTTGGTTTTTTAATTATTCCCTTACCCCCGTCAACCTTAACGAGTTCGCCGTTTCTTAGAACTTCAGTAGCTATTTGAGTACCAACTACGCAAGGGACTCCCAGTTCGCGGGCAACGATAGCCGCGTGGCAAGTTACCCCTCCCTCGTCGGTTATGATAGCAGCTGCTCTTTGCATAAGTAAGACGTAATTAGGGTTGGTCATGTTGGTGACTAAGATGTCGCCTTTCTTAAAATCTTTGGCTTGGAAGGGATCCATCACTATCCTCACTCTCCCCTGAGCCTTACCTGGACTGGCTCCCCAACCTTGAAGAAGAGATGGTCTTGCTTTAGCAGTGTTAAGAAACTCTTGCCATTTTTTTAAATTCTGACCTGTCTCAATCTTGACCTTTCCGTGATCAAAAGAGGCGATAAATCCTTCTTGGCGTTTTCTCAATGCATCCAGTTTTGGTCTAGTCCCTTTTTGGAGGAATGTTAAAAGTTCTGGCGGTGTGAGTACTCCAGCGTACTCATCTAGATCCATTCGGTGAACCACCTGGCGTATTAAAGGCATGCTAGAGTAGCAAGCTTTGCGGAAGTATTCTAAGCGATCAGTTCTTTGCCAGATAATATATTGGAGAAATTTTAGCCAGAGCTTTTGTTGATGATTGAACTTAAGCTCAACTATTAATTTTTGGGCCTTGTCTAATGCCTCCTTTTGTTTTAAGTAAATATTTTGATAATCTTTAAGCTCAGCTGGATGCTTTGTTAGGTGGCTGATCAATTCTATTAGTTGGTCTGTCCTGAAAGGGTAAAAGAAGCGCCAGTCTTCAGTTTGAGAGTAAAAAAACCATCTTCGGCTAAAATTAAGAAGTAAAGATGGAACTTCTTTCAAGTTAAGATTATTAGGCAGGCGATTGACAAGCTCGGCCAGCTCCCATTTAAACCTTTCCTCAAAAGTTGGCCCTTGAGGCAGTGTTAGCTGGGAAATTAAATCTTCTTTACCCCTCTTTCTCAGAACTTCTTCTAGATTATCAGTTAAGACTTTTTGAAAAATATGAGGGCTGATCATAAAAGATGTTAAGGCCTTAAAATACTCAAAAAACTGGCTTAGAAGTTGATAAAGCGTTTTGTTGGGTAAAAAGGTTACTTCTTCAAATTTGGGCAGGGATAAGGAAAACTCTTCAAGAGAGGTGATAGTCTTTTGATAAATTTCTTGATACCTCTGAAAATACTCTTCGTTAAGATAATGACTGGCTTGTCTGGTTAAGGCTTGCAGGTCGGAAAGGTAAAGGTAATAATCAACCCTGAGATTTGAGGAGTATATGAGACTTTTATTTAAGGCTTTAAAACCTAAAAGGTTTTGATATTGGTGCGAGCCAGAAGCAACTAGATAGGCCCGAAATAGGTCATTTGGTCGTTTTTTGACTAGTTGTTGCCAATTTGATCTGCGATAAAGGTCTTTCTTCATAATAGTCTATTCTAGATTGATGGTCCTATTTGTAACATTTATATGTTAGAATATATGTATGAAAGGTAAAACGACAGGGATAACAACCACAACTAATTTACATAAATTAGTTAAATTAGGTTTGACAGCCCAGGAGGCTGATATCTATCTTTGGCTTTTAGAACATGGCCCAGCCCGACCTGCCTCAGTAGCTAAAGCCTTGAAGTTACTGACACCGGCGGTTTATCGATCGACCCGTTCTTTAGCTCGGAAAGGTTTTATTAGTCTTAGCGGTCGCCGTCCTTATTGGTTAGAGCCGATTCCGTCAGAATTAGTTTTGCCAGCTTTTGTTAAAAGGCAAGCCTTGGTAATGAACCAATTGGCCCAGGAGCTGTCTATCTTTTTAACACCAAAAACTAAGATTAAAGACTCGACCCAAGTGGAAGTAATTTATGGTAAGGAAAAAAATCATTATTTTGCTGCCAAACTGGTGGATGAAAGCCAAAAAGAAATATTAGCTATCTCGATTGGCGAGCCGATTCCACCAGATTTGTTAGTGGCTATAAGAAAAGCGGTTTTAAGAGGGGTAAAGATGAAGTTGATAGTTCATAAATATGATGAGGAAAACAAAGAGCTTTTAGAAAATTATGTTAAAAATGGCATGGAGATCCGCTACTACCCTGATTGGGGTTTTCATCTGGCCATTTTTGATAAAAAGAAAGTACTTTTGAGTGTTAATGACCCAGAAAATACCCGGCGGCGCATCTCAATCTTTTTCCATAGCCGCGGCCTAGCCAAAGCCATGCGGGACTACTTCTTAACTGTCTGGAAAAAAGCAAAAGAAATATCTATTTAAATTAACCTCCGAGGTTGATTATCTCTATCAACCTCGGTTAAAATAGCAATTTAGCTTAGCACCGATTACATGCCGGGGCCAACTGAGCGATAGAGGAATTTTTATCATTTATTTAAGGACATAAGAGAGATCGAGGGTAGTTTTGAGGAAATTAGGATTGTGCTGATTTTACTTCTAAGATCTATAAAA
>WFRL01000086.1 GCA_015486555.1 Candidatus Microgenomates bacterium
AAATCACAAATTTCAAGTAATCCAAACAAGATCCAAATCACAATGTTCCAAACTTGATTTATTCATATTTCTTTTATTATTCTTTTTATTTTTAATCATTGGTTATTAGGATTTGTTTGTTTCTTGTAATTTGGTACTTGGAATTTAATACTGCGTCATTCTGAGCGGAGCGAAGAATCTAGCGAGCGAAGGCGAGCGCAGGAATCGGAACCCAAACCTGAGTTGACTCTCATGCGCCTATCGGCTAGATCCCGACAAGTCGGGATGACACAAAAGACAATGTTTTGATCATTGGTTATTGGAATTTGTTTGAAAATTGATCATTGACAATTGGTTATTTTTTAACCAAGTTCCGAGTTCTAAGATCTAAGATCCAAGTTCTGAATCCAGAATGGATTATATAATGAGATATGATTAAAGAGTTAGATTACTGGATAGAACAGTTTGTCTTATATCTTCAAGTTGAGCGGAATTACTCTCCTCTTACAGTGAGAAACTACCAAGCTTACTTAGGGGAGTTTTATGATTTTTTAGTTAGGCAGGGAAAAATAGACATCCCTACCCTAGCTAATCTCACCCTAGAGAATATTGATCCTTACCGAGTCTTTTTGTCTAATAAGATGTTAAACGAACGGCAGAAGATTTTTCTTTCCGCCAAGACTCAGAATTACTACTTAATCGCTCTCCGAGGCTTGCTCCGTTTCCTAATTAAAAAGGGAGTAAAACCTAAGATAACTCCGGACCAGATAACTTTAGCCAAAACATCGCCTCACCTGCCCAATTTTTTGAGTTTGGATGAGGTAGAGAAACTCCTGGCTGGTCCGGACGTTGCTACTTTATCTGGGATGCGAGACAAGGCAATTTTAGAAGTTTTATTTTCTTCTGGGTTGCGGGTTTCGGAACTGGTTGGTTTGAATAGAGATAGTATTAATTTGAAAAGTGGCGAGTTTAGTGTGGTTGGTAAAGGGCGGAAGGTTCGGTTAGTGTTTCTGTCGCCTCGGGCTTTAGATTGGTTGAAGAAATACCTTTTGATGCGAGAAGATGATTGGAAACCTCTCTTTATTCGCCATAAAGGTAAGGTAATTTCCTATAATTATGGGGAAAAAATGCGTTTGTCAATCCGAAGTATAGAAAGAATAGTCCGTAAGTATGCTCTCCAAGCCGGTTTAGCCAAAAAAATTACTCCCCATAGTTTGCGGCATAGTTTTGCTACCGACCTTCTTTCCCAAGGAGCCGATATCCGTGCCGTCCAAGAATTGTTGGGGCACAAGAATTTAGCTACTACCCAGATTTACACTCATGTAACCAATAAGCGTCTACGGGATGTATACCGAAAGTTTCATTCATTGAGGGATTAAATGGGAGCTAGGAACTAAGTTCTAGGAGCTAGGTTGAAAAGGCGCTACGCTAGATCTTTCGCTCCGCTCAGAATGGCTTGAGAGGAGGTTGTATCTTTTTTCAAGTCATCCTGAGGAGCTAGAGCGACGAAGGATCTAGCGCAGCGCAAAGAAAAGAAATGAACATCAACGCTTGGGAGTACACTCATGCGCCTTCGGCTAGATCCCGACAAGTCGGGATGACACAAAAGACAAAGTTTTGGATTTTGGTAATTAGGATTTTGATATTGTTTAGGACCTGCCTGCCGGCAGGCAGGTTTGTTTGGAGCTTAGGATTTCGAATTTCGGATTTATTCCTATTTGTATCCTTGGAATTTGTGATTTGTTATTTTTTTAACCCAATTCCTCCAACCTAGTTCCTAGTTCCAGATTTTATCACCACCACTGAGGTTGTTTGGTTAAGCTGATGAATTTAACCAGAGCTAGTTTGACTAGCTGTTCATAGATATCTTGGCGAGTCAGAAGGTTAACTGAGAGAGTACCAATGGCTCCTTCCTTTTTCTTGACATCATGGTCATTAAGAAGTTCATCCATAATAGGTCCAAGCTCGCCACCAGCTTTTAATTTTCGGCTGATTAAGTTGGGCAGTTGAAACTCTGCCCCGCCGCCGAGAGCAAGATTACCCTGCCTGTCAGTTATAGCACACCAAGCTACTTCAATTAGTTCTTCTTTGTTTTTTCCTTGGTAGTTGTATTTAATGTCTCTTACTCCGCCCTCCAGGCCTATTCCCCAGTCGGCTGAAGGAGTATTTTTAAGAGCTACAGATGCTCGATTAATGGCTCCTTGGCGAGTTTCTCTATCTGATCTAGGTTGATGGGAAACATCCGACTCTACTTCGGTGGATAGGATAGTAATCTGATTAAGAGTTGGTTTGTCCAAAACTGTTTTGACGGCATTAATCTTGACCGGATTAGTTGAACCAACAGCAATGACTGAGGGAATTAAGTAACTTAAATCAAGCATATAAGATTATAATAACAGATCTTTGCCCTCCCGAGGTTAATTTTTTCTGTTAACCTCGGAAAAAGGGAGAAAAGGGAGGTAGGGATTAAGAGTTTTCTTCTTTTTGAACAACGGCGATGTTGGCGATCTTATCCTCTTTATCTGAGAAACGCATTAAGATAACTCCTTGAGCATCTCGCTTAAGTTGAGGAATGTTTTTCAGAGGGAGTTTAATTATCTGGCCCTTTTTAGAAGTAATTATTAGGTAATCATCCTTTTCAGTAACAATTCTGACTTTAGCAACTAGTCCTGTTTTTTGATTAATTTTCATTACTTTTACCCCTACCCCACCTCGCTTTTGGTTGTGGAAGTACTCTAAAGGTGTTCGCTTACCTAGGCCGTTTTGGGAAACAATAAGGAGGTCACGGAAGAATTTCCGCCGTTTATCCTTCGGCCGACTATAGAGAGGGGAAAAAACCTCAAAAACAGTCACCTCGTCATTTGGTTTAAGATGAATAGCTTTGACTCCCCGGCTAGCTCGGCCAGTAGCTTTAACATCTTTTTCACTAAAACGAATAGCCTTACCAGCCAGGCTAACGACGATAACATCATCGCCGCCGCTAGTTAGTCGGGCATTAATTAGCTCATCTCCAGAATCCAACCTTATTGCCATTATCCCGTTGGAGCGGATGTTTTTAAATTTGTCTAGAGCGGTTTTCTTAATAATTCCTTTTTTAGTGATGAGGGCAATAAAACCGGATAGTTTATCCTTCTTTAGAGGAAGGACGGCTTGAACCTTCTCATCAGGATGGATATTAATTAGATTAATTACAGCCATCCCTTTAGCTTGGCGGCTGGTTTTGGGTATCTGCCAGCAATCAAGGGAGAATACCCGTCCTTTATTAGTAAAGAAGAGGATTTTATCGTGGGTGTTAGCTATCATAATAAAAGCCACTTCATCTTCCTTTTTTCGTTGTAGACCTGAAACGCCTTTGCCACCGCGCCGCTGGAGCCGATAAGTGTCTAAAGGCAATCTTTTAACATAGCCATCTTTAGTAATAGTAATAATGTTATCCTCACTTGGAATTAGATCTTCAACAGAGAGGTTAGATAAGCTTTGCTGATGAACTTTTGTCCGCCGGTCGTCGCCGTATTTTGCCTTTGTATCTTTAAGTTCTTTTTGAATAATAGCAGTTAATTTTTCTGGTTTAATAAGGCTTAGGCTTAGGTCTTCTATTATTTTTAAAACTTGGGTATATTCATCCTCTATCTTTTGTCTTTCCAGGGCTGCTAAACGGCGGAGCTGCATATCTAGAATAGCCTGAGCCTGAGTGGCTGAGAAAGAAAACTTTTCCATTAAATTCGTCTTAGCTACTTCGGCAGTTTTCGAGGTCTTTATAGTTTCAATAACAGCATCTAAGTTATCAAGAGCTTTCTTTAACCCAGCCAGGATGTGAGCTCGGGACTTGTTTTGATTGAGAAGATAAACCTGGCGCCGACTGACAGTGACCAAACGATGGTTGAGAAAATGAAGGAGGATTTCCTTTAAAGTTAGTGTTTGAGGTACCCCATTAACTAGGGCGACCAAGTTAACCGGGAAGCTGGTTTGTAACTGAGTATGCTTAAAGAGGCGGTTAAGAACAACTTTGGGTCGGCCGTTTTTCTTTATCTCAATAACTATGCGCATCCCTTGGCGATCAGATTCGTCACGGATCTCACTAATATTTTCGATAACTTTGGCCTTGACGAGTTGGGCGATTTTTTTGATAAGTTGGGATTTATTTACCTGATAAGGTATCTCGGTAATGATGATTCGGCTTTTATTGCCATTGGTTTCAATTTCGGTAGTCGCTCGAATAGGAATCTGTCCCCGTCCGGTAGCGTAGGCTGTCTTTATTTGGTTTATATCATAAATGTTAGCTCCGGTGGGAAAGTCTGGACCTTTGATGAATTTTAAGAGATCTTCAAGGTTAATCTCAGCTTGGAATTGACGGTGAATAAAATAGTGATAATCTACTCGAGCTTTTTCGGAAATGTCCTCCAAGTAAGCTTTCAGGTCTCCTTGAAATTGTTTTACCTCAGGTGTGAAGTCAATAATCTGACTTTGATTAATCATATACTCTAAGGCTGAAACAATCTCAGTCAGATTATGAGGAGGAATCTTAGTAGCCATACCAACGGCAATTCCTTCTGATCCATTGAGAAGAAGGTTAGGAGTCTTAGTCGGCAGCACTACTGGTTCTTGATGAGAAGCGTCGAAGTTATCAATAAAGTCAATAGTTTCTTTATCGATATCCTCCAACATTTCTTCAGCTATCCGAGCTAAACGAGCTTCAGTGTATCGCATAGCCGCTGGGCTGTCACCATCGATGGAGCCAAAGTTTCCTTGGCCGTCGACGAGGGGGTAACGCAGAGAGAAGTCCTGGGCCATACGGACCAAAGCCATATAGATCGATTGATCACCATGAGGGTGGTATTTACCTAAGACCTCCCCAACAATACGAGCTGATTTTTTATAGGCTGATTTGTAGGATAAACCCAGTTCCTTCATGGCGTAGAGGATGCGCCGGTGGACAGGTTTCAAGCCGTCTCGGACGTCAGGCAAGGCCCGAGCTACAATAACACTCATTGCGTAATCGAGATATGCTTGTTTCATCTCCTCGGTTATCTCCCGAGGAATGACCTTGCCTAGTCTGATAAGTTTCTTTTTTTCAGCCATACCTTTTGTTCATTGATTATTTATTGAAACGCTGGATAGCTTGGCGGATTTTCTCCTCAGCTGTTTCCTTGGAGTCCCAACCAGCCGTTTCTACCCATTTGTTCTTCTCCAACTCCTTATAATGTTTGAAAAAATGCTCGATTTTTTTCTTAATTATCTCGGCTACTTCTTCCACGCTCTCGATTGCCCCGTAAACTGGATCTATCTTGGGAGTTGGAACGGCTAAGATCTTAGTATCAATACCTTCCTCGTCCTTCATTTTGAGCATTCCCACTGGTTTGGCCCGTAAAACTGAACCAGGAACAACTGGTAAGGATGAAAGGACCATGACATCCAAGGGGTCATGATCTTCCCCTGCTGTCTGAGGAATAAAACCGTAGTTAAAAGGATAGCTCATTGAGGTGTAAAGGAAGCGATCAATAAAGAGGGCGCCGCTTTCCTCATCAATTTCATATTTAATATTTGATCCAGCTGGGATCTCGATAACCACATTAATTTCTTTAGGTGGGTTTTGACCCGGGGTTAATTTTTGTAACATTTTCCCTCCTTTTACTTTATAACTTTATAAACTTTCTAACTTTTTTATATATCCAAATTGGCGAATTTAGCATGAGTTTGAATAAAACGTTTGCGAGGAGGAACCTCCTCACCCATTAACATTCTAAAGATTTCATCTGCTTGTTGAGCATCAGCGATAGTTACCTGTTTGAGAAGTCGATTAGCTGGGTTCATAGTTGTCTCCCAAAGTTGTTGAGGATTCATTTCTCCTAAACCTTTATACCGCTGGACATGAACTTTATTTAAATCAATATTCTTGGCTTTAAGTTGAGCCAGGTACAAGTCTTTCTCTTCATCGTTGTAAAGATATTTGGTGGTTTTATTCCAGCTTACTTTGTACAGAGGGGGAATGGCAATATAAAGGTAGCCGGACTCAATTATTTCTTTATAGTAACGGAAGAAAAAGGTAAGAAGTAAGGTGGCAATATGGGCTCCATCAACGTCAGCGTCGGTCATAATTATAATTCGGTGATAACGGAGTTTTTTTAGGTCAAGAGTTTCTCCGATACCTGCACCCAAAGCAACTACCAGATCTTTTAATTCTTCAAACTTAATGATTCTATCTAAGCCAGCTCTTTCGGTATTGAGTATTTTCCCTCCTAGAGGAAGAATAGCTTGGAAGTAACGGTCTCGGCCTTGTTTGGCTGAACCGCCGGCTGAGTCTCCTTCAACAATGTAAAGTTCAGATTCGGTTGGATCTTTTGATTGACAATCAGCCAACTTACCTGGTAAGGTAAAACCTTCCAAAGCCCCTTTGCGGACAATGGCTTCTCTGGCAGCTTTAGCTGCTGCTCGGGCCTTGGCGGCCAGGAATATCTTCTCAAGAAGAGTTTTAGCTACTCGAGGATGTTCCTCCAGAAAGATAGAAAGGTGTTCTTTAGTTACTCGGTAAACAAAAGGTTGAACCTCAGGGTTGTTAAGTTTGGTTTTTGTCTGAGATTCAAACTGAAGGTTATCGGCTGGCATTTTTAAGTAGATGATAGCATTTAAACCCTCCCGGATGTCATCACTAGTTATCTCGATTTTTTTTCCATTATTGTTTATTCCGGCTCTTTTAATGTAGTCGGTTATCACTCGGCTTAAGGCGGAGCGGAAACCAATGAGGTGGGTTCCCCCTTCGGCGGTTTTAATAACGTTGACGAAAGAAGAAACATTTTCACCAAAGTTCTCGGTGTACATTAAAGCTATTTCCACCTCCATCTTTTTTTCTTTATCTTTGTCTTTAAAGTAAACTATCGGAGTTAGAGGTTTTTTGGTCTTGGTTAAATAAGTCATCATTGAACGGATGCCGGAATCAAAATAGAAATGTCTTTCTGTTTGGTCACGGTGGTCAAGAAAGTGAAAATAGACTCCCCCAATGAGGAAGGCTCTCTCTCGAAGAGTATTGATAATAAGCTGCTGATCCCACTTGATATCTTTAAACACCTTTTTATCAGGGATAAAGTAGGTTTTAGTCCCGGTTTTAGTCGGCCAGTTTTGGCCATGCCAATCCAGTTTTTCTTTTGTCTCATTTAGGGGTTTATTAGCTACTGGTTGAAGAGGTTTACCCCGGTGGTATTCTTGCCAGTAAAGTTTTCCATGTCTTTTGACCTCAACTTTCATGGATTCTGAAAGAGCGTTAACTACTGAAGAGCCAACTCCATGGAGTCCACCTGAAACCTTATAGGCTTTAGAGGAGAACTTTCCTCCGGCGTGGAGTTTGGTCATGGTTACTTCCAAAGCAGAGACCTTAGCTTTAGGATGGATTTCAACAGGGATACCCCGGCCGTCATCCTCAACAATAGCTTGGTTATCTTCTTTTATCTCAATCCAGATGTTTTTAGCAGAACCAGCCAGAGCTTCATCAACAGAGTTATCAATAATCTCAAAAAGGAGATGGTGCATTCCTTTCTTATCAGTAGAACCAATGTACATCCCCGGTCGTTTACGGACTGGCTCTAGCCCTTCCAGAATTTGGATATCCTCAGCCTCGTAGTTAGAATTACTCATTTAAGATTACCTTTTAATAGTCGGAAATTTTTTCCTTTGAACTTACTACCTCTTAAAATACCTTTTGATTATAGCACGTAGTCTTACCTAATTGAAAAATCGGGCTGAGATTAACAAAAGTTAGAAAGTTCATAAAGTTAGTAAAGTAAAAACCTTTAGAGGAGTCATCCTGAGGAGCCAAGGCGACGAAGGATCTAGCGAGCGGAACGAGCGCAAGGATTAGTACTCAGGCTTTGGTTTACTCTCATGCGCCTATCGGCTGGATTCTTCGCGGGGCTCAGAATGACACAAGAGAAGGTTGTACTTTCACCTCTTGGAGTGAGCTGCTTCCCTTTTCTCCGAGTTATCCTGAATGAGCCGGGAGGCGAAGTGAAGACCCCCCGTCGGTAGGGGTAAAAATCTAGCCGAAGGCGCATGGGTGTGTTCCCAAGCGTTGATGTTCGTTTCTTTGCGCTTCACTAGATTCTTCGCTCCGCTTGGAATGACTTGTTAACAAACTAAGTTCTGAGTTCCGAGCTCTGATTTCTGTTTTGGTTGTGCTAATATTAAAGTAAGATGAAAACAAACAGAGGAGAGATTAAACAACAAAAACCCTCCATAAGCCAGGACTTTAAGCATTTAGAGGAAATAATTACCCAGCTGAGTGGGGAGCAGGAGGATTTAGAAAATTCTATTAGTCTTTTTAAAGAAGGAGTGGCTATTGTTAAACGATTGAAAGAACAATTGAAGAAGGTGAAGTTAGAAATAGAAGAAATAAGTGAGGAACTTGAGCTTGAGTCGAGTGAAAAGATTTAAAAGTTAAGAGAATGCTTTCAGCTATTTTGGTTACTGGTTCTAATTTTGATAACCGGCAGAAAGAAGTAGAAAAGTTAACCAGGAGAATTTTTGCCCCTTCTAATATAGAACTGGCCGATGTTGTTAGGTGGTCGGTAAAAGAGATAAAAGAAACTCGGAAAAAAGAAAGTGTTGTCTCGATGATTAAGAAACAAATTCAGTGGTTGAGTTTGTCAGCTCATAACCAAGCAGGGATTAAAGTTTGGCTTATCTATCAAGCCCAATTGTTAAGTATTCCGGCTCAGAATACTCTTCTTAAAACCTTAGAAGAACCACTGCCCCAGCGTTATATTATTTTGGAGGCAAAAAATCCTGATCAGCTCCTGCCGACTATTATCTCCCGTGTTGAAATTATTTCTTTATCAAGTGATGTATCTCAACAAACTAAGGGCTGGAGCTGGTTAGCTAAAAATTTATCTCTCCCCTACCCCAAGCTTCGCTTGGTAGCCGAGCGTTTAGCTCTCCAAGATAGAGAAAAGATAAAACTTTTTCTCCAAGAATGCCAAAGGGAAATTTTAGATGAAAGGGACCTTCCTGGACAAGGAGAACTCTTTAAATTATTCTCTTTTACCCTTAAAGGCTTGAACCATAACCTTAACCTCAAACACCTCCTCATCCACCTCTTCTGGCAAGCCAAAGCAATTAAGAGTATGGAGCATTAATCAATGATAACCTTGTTTTTTAGTGCCCTAGCTTTTTCTTGTGGTAGTAGAACTTAGTCATTTACAGATAATATACAAAAATGTATGCTTTCTGTTAACGATCCGTGTTAGATCACATTTTTTGTCTCCCAACGTGTCCTTGTTAAATGTCTCTGGTCCATCTTAGTTGGATCCCAAGCCTTTAGATAAAAAGAGGTTTGTAGGGTAGTGTTGTATTTGAAAATGGAATTCAATAAGAAATAACCAAATCACAGATTCCCAGGTTACAAACAGCTTAAAATTGTTAATTTGAAATTTTTGGTTTCTAATTATTATCAGAATTTAGAACTTAACTTGTCAGCAGGTTATTCTGAGCGGAGCGAAGAATCTAGCAAAGCGCAAAGAAATAAGCACCCACGTTTGGGTTCACTCTCCTGCGCCTTCGGCTAGATCCCGACAAGTCGGGATGGCCAGGGGAAAGAGGCTCCTCAGGATGACTCCTCAAAAGGTTTTTACTTTATTAACTTTATGAACTTTCTAACTTAGATATGTCTTTTTAATCTGATTTTTGATTGGGTGAGAGACTCAATGTTGACTTTTATCTTTCACTTTCTTTATTATTAAAATATGGGAAAAGGTGAGAAACAACAGCAACAATCAAAAACCCTTCTGGGTATTTTAGTAGCTAAGGGGAAAATAAAGCCGGAGGAGGCTAAAAAGGTTGAGATGGAAGCTGCCTTGAGGGGAATGACAGTAGAGGATTACCTTAAAGAACAAACTAATTTGGTTACTCTAGAAGATATAGCTGAAGCCAAGGCTGAGCTTTTTAATATTCCCAAGGTTGATCTAAACAACGTTGCTTTTAATTATGAGGCAGTTAAGAAATTGTCGGGGGAGTTAGCTAATCATTACCATGTTGTCGCTTTTGATTATAATGAGAAAGACGATACCCTTTCCTTGGCAATGGCTGATCCTCTTGATCTAGACTTAATAAATTTTCTTTCTCGAAAATTAAAGGTTAAGATTAAACCTTATTTTGCCCCTCTAAAACAAATTGATCTGGCTATTACTAATAACTATGTTCAGGAAATGTTAGGTGATGTAAGTAAGGTTTTAGCTGAAGTGAAATCAATTAACCAAAAGAAAGCTAGAAGTGAAGTGACTATCAAGAATAAGAAAGGAGAAACGTCTTTTATTAAGGATATGCCTATAGCTAACATTATAAATTCGATAATTGACCTAGCCATTAACAGTCGGGCCTCAGATATACACATAGAACCATTAGAAGACAGAACAAGAGTTAGATACCGAATCGATGGAATTTTAAGAGAGAAAACAGTTTTTCCTAAAAGTCTTCATGATGCTTTAGTCTCTCGGATTAAAATTCTTTCAGACATGAAGATTGATGAGAAAAGGGTGCCTCAGGATGGCCGGTTTACTTACCGCCAAGGAGATAAAGAAATTGATCTCCGTGTTTCTTGTTTACCAACTATTCATGGAGAAAAGGTAGTTATGAGGTTGTTAGATAAATCAACAGCTGCCCCTACCCTACCCCAGTTGGGCCTAGGCGGCGTCGGTCTCAAACGGTTGGAAAAAGCTATCCAAGTTCCTCATGGAATTATCCTAATTACTGGTCCAACTGGTTCAGGGAAAACAACCACTCTTTACTCGATAATTTCTAAGATCAACTCTCCTAAGGTGAATATAATGACTGTTGAGGACCCAGTTGAGTATGAAATCCCCGGAGTGACTCAAGTACAAGTGAACCCTCAAGCGGGCTTGACCTTTGCCACCGCCCTGCGCTCTTTTCTCCGCCAAGACCCGGATATTATTCTCGTCGGAGAAATTCGTGACCGGGAAACTACTGAGCTAGCGATCCAAGCTGCCTTGACTGGACATCTTGTTTTCTCAACCTTACATACCAACTCGGCTGCTGGGGCTCTTCCCCGCTTGCTAGATATGGGGGCGGAACCGTTTTTATTGGCTTCGTCAATGACTTGTGTGGTTGGCCAGCGGGTGGTCCGGCGGTTATGTAACCATTGTAAAAAAGAGATAGATCGACCGTCAGCTGAGATTAAAAAGGATATTATTAATGTATTAGGAGATATGTATAAGTCTATATACCCTTCTGAGGATAAGATTAAGGTTTGGGAACCCCACGGTTGTTCTAAATGTAACAACACTGGCTATCTAGGAAGAATTGGTATCTTTGAGGTCCTTTATGTTACCGAAACAATTACTAAATTAATCTTGGAAAGGGCTTCCTCAGGAGAAATAGAAGAGGCTGCCTTGAAAGAAGGGATGATTTTGATGAAGCAAGATGGTTATCTTAAGGCTTTACAAGGGATAACCTCAATAGAAGAGGTACTCAGAATAGCTCAGATATCTCAATCAGATACATTAGAAAGTTAGAGAGGAAAAGATGGAGCTAAAGACACTTTTGGAAGAAACCTTTCAGCGTCGGGCTAGTGATCTTCATCTCTTAGTAGGTAAGCCACCGATGTGGCGGATAGATGGTCAACTTAGCTTTTTTAAACAATATTCCCAACCATTGACTAGAGGAGAAGTAGAAGAGAGTATAAAAACTATTACGACATCAGAGCAGGAAAAGATTTTTGAAAAGAAAAAGGAGCTTGATTTTTCTTTTTCCTATCTTGACAAGGTTCGCTTCCGGGTAAATATTTATAATCAGCAGGGCCAACCTGCTCTGGCTGCTCGGGCCATCTCTAACAAGATTCCAACCTTAACTGAGCTACATCTTCCACCTGTTCTTCGGCGAATCTTTGATCTTCGTCAGGGTTTAGTTTTAGTTACTGGTCCAACTGACCATGGTAAATCGACGACCCTTGCTTCGGTTATTGACCAGATAATTAAAACCCGATCGGTTCATGTCATTACTATCGAGGACCCGATAGAGTATGTTTATCATTCTGATATATCTATTGTTTCTCAGAGAGAAATGTATAATGATACTCTTTCTTGGCCAGCTGCTCTGCGGAGTGCTCTCCGAGAGGATCCAGATATTGTTCTTATTGGAGAAATGAGAGACCATGAAACAATTGCTGCTGCTTTGACCATAGCTGAAACTGGTCATTTAGTCTTAGCCACCTTACATACTAACTCGGCTGCCCAGACAGTTAACCGGATTGTCGATGTCTTTCCAGAAGAACAACAAGATCAGGTGAAGTTACAACTCTCGACGACTTTAGAAATGGTGATCTCTCAACGGTTGATCCCAGCCATCCAAGGCGGTCGTTTACCAGCAACAGAGATTTTAATTGCTAACTCGGCTGTTCGGAATACTGTTCGAGAAGGGAAAGTGACAATGATTGATAATATAATCAGTACCTCAGTCCAAGAAGGAATGATGAGTTTGGAGATGTCATTAGCTTCTTTGGTTAAATCTGGAGCTGTTGATAAACAAGTAGCCTTATCTTATGCTCTGAAGCCAGATAATCTAGAAAAGTTACTCTAAAAGGACGATGAAAAAATTTTCATTTGTGGCCAGAAGTGATGAAGGACAAAAAGTAAAAGGAATTATTGAAGCTATTTCTGTTGAGGGAGCTAAAAATCTTCTTTTTAAAAGAGGATATCATATCATTGAATTAGTGGAAAAGAGAAGAAAAGCTAGTCTTTGGAGCCGTTTGGGATTACATAAAAAGGTTGGTCAGAATGAACTAACCAATTTCACTCGCCAGCTCTCGACTATGCTCAACGCTGGTTTACCTCTGACTGATGCTTTAGAGATATTAGCTTCTCAGGCTAACGGTTCAATGAGGAAAGTACTAGAGCAAATTTTAGTAGATATTCGGGAGGGATCATCATTAGGATCAGCCCTATCTCATTATCCAAGTATCTTTAACCGAGTTTATATTTCTCTTGTCCGTTCAGGGGAGGCAGCTGGGGCCTTAGACAAGGTCTTGGAACGCCTAGCTGATAATCTTGAGAAGAATCGTGACTTTATGGGTAAAGTGAAAGGGGCCTTAATTTATCCAGCAATTGTTATTATAGCTATGGCTTTGGTGGCGGCGGTAATGATGATAGTAGTTATTCCCAAACTTAACGTTCTTTATCAAAGTTTCCATACCCAGCTACCTCTTTCTACTCGCATCTTGATTACTTTCTCTGATTTCATGGTCCGCTTCTGGTGGTTGCTCCTTATTGGTTTAATTGGTTTAATTAACCTTGTTCAATGGGTAAAGAAGACCCCTTGGGGAGGTTATTTATGGGATAAGATTACAGTTGAGTTACCGGTTTGGGGTAGTTTACAACAAGAGGTAATTTGGACTAATTTTAGTTACACTCTTTCTATGTTACTGGAAGCGGGGGTACCCTTAATTAGTGCTTTGGATATTAGTGCTGAGACGACAGGGAATAAGTATTATAGTGAAGAAGTAAAAGCAGTAAGGAGCCAAGTAGAGAAAGGTATTCCTATGTCAACAGCGATGGAAATAAGTGAGGTTTTTCCTCGTATTCTCTCTCAAATGGTCAGTATAGGGGAACAGACAGGAGAGATGGATAAGGTTCTTTATAAATTAGCCCACTATTTTGAAGTGGAAGCCTCCCAAAAAGTGAAGAATCTGACTACCAGTATTGAGCCAATTATTATTATCATTCTTAGTTTAGGTGTTGGTTTCTTAGTCTTCTCCATAATCACCCCGATTTACAACTTGACAAGTCAGTTTTAATGGTTTACATTGATAATATAGAAAGATTTTAAGGAGGAGCTTATGCTACTTAAAAAGGTAAGGCTATCAGGTTTTACTATGATTGAGTTGTTGGTGGTAATTGCGGTCATTGGTGTTTTGGCAGTGGCAGTTCTTTCTTCTATTAACCCTCTTGAACAGATAAACAAGGGACAAGATACTAAAAAGAGATCTGATGCAGCTCAGATATTAAATGCCATTGACAGGTATTATGCTTCTCAAGAGGAGTATCCCTTTGATGTTCAATCAGTAGCTGATGGGGGGTTGCATGCTATTAATACGGAGTTAGCAGGTTCTTTGTTAAAAAATCTGGTGGATACTAAAGAGATTAAAAAAGGTTTCAGGACACGGCTGGTAAATGATGCTTCTAAGCCAGAAAATCATATTTATCTCTATATAGACCCGGAAGGAGCTCAAGATGATGGGGATGTAGAAGGGGTTTATGCTTGTTTTAAACCGTCCTCGAATTCCTTTAAAAAAGAATCAGCTAAGCATGCTTCGGATTGGTCTTTTGTTGAAGACGAGATAAATAGCGGTAACTACTATATTTGTCTGCCCTAAAATTTGTCTGTTAAGTTGAAGAAGTACTTTTTGTTCCATTTCTTTTTAGGTGTAGTTTTACTTCTCTCTATCTGGTTCTGGTCCAGGGCTGGAGGTCTTAACCCACAACTTTTATTAGGTGTTTGGTTAACTGTGGGAGTAGGTGCTCTTTTTGTAAAAAGATGGGAGAAGAAGGACTTTTTAATTTGGCTAGGCTTTGTTTTTTTCATAATTGTCAATTTAATTGGGGCTGCCATCGATAAATGGACGACCTTAAAGTGGGGGTTAGTTTATGGCTTAATTCTTCTTTTTTTCTTAGAAATAAAGGAAATGAGTAAGAAATGGAAGAAAAAAGATCTTTTTTCTTTTGCAACGGTTTTAATGTTGATTTATTTACTCATTTTTTCCTTAATCAGTTGGTTTAATCTCCAAGCTTATGGATTAGGCAGAATTCCTAAGATAAGTGGTCCTTTTTATTGGCATAACCAAATGGGAGGTTGGTTGTTGATGGTCTCCCCTGCCCTCTTATGGTTGGCTTATAAGAAAAAAGAAGGGACTGCTCGATTGGTTTATATTTTGGTTTATGCTACCAGTTTGGCTTTATTAAGTATGACTCTCTCTCGTGGGAGTTGGCTGGCTTGGTTAGTTTCTTTGTTCTTTTTGTTATTTTGGTTGGGGATTAAAAAGAAAATAAAAGGATACTTTTTCTTCAGCTGGAAGGAGGTGGGATTAGTACTTATTCTTGCCTTTTCTTTTATGCTTATCTTTAATCGCCATATTGTTAAGACGGTAACCGGCCATACAGAAGTTCTAATTGAAGAATCTAAAGGTCAAAATCAGTCTCAAGGTCCGGCCTCGATTAGTTGGGAGTATCGTTTAATTGCTTTTAGTGATACTTTAAAGGTGATTCGTCGACGGCCGTTATTAGGAATTGGTCTAGGTGATTTTCGTTACTACTACCGTTTGATTCAGAACCATCCCTGGATTATGGTCAATTTTGTTCATAGTCAGCCCCTACAGTTAGCAGCCGAGGGAGGGGTAATAGCGGGGTTGTTGTGGTTGGTTTGGGTAGGATGGGTTATATGGAGCGGCCTGAGTTTTGTAATAAGTGAGAGAGGTAGCAAAGATAGAAGGATGTTAATTTTGTTGCTGACCTGGGGATTTTTAGCCGAAAGTCTTCATTCATTAATTGATATGGATTTGTCTTTAGTTTCTCTCCTATTTTGGTACATAGTTATGGGAGGAGCAATTATAGGCTTAAGTGGAGATCAAGAAAAAACTGAGGATGTTTCTCCTCTTTGGGTAAAGGTCAGTATCGGTTTAATTGGCCTGGTGGTTATTTATGTAATCTTGGGAATGAAGCTTTCCTCCCAACTGCGGGCAGAATTAGGCCAGCGGCAATTGAATAGAGAACAATGGTTAAAAAAGAGCCAGTTAGCTATTAAGTACTATCCTTTTAACTACCGCAATTATTTTCTTACTGGTCTCGGTTATATGAAATTGAGAGATTTGGATAAAGCCTCTTACTGGTTGAGGCGGGGGGAAAAGATCTATCCTTACTCAGGAGAAATAGAGTATAACTTGGGGATTATAGCTGAGGCGAAGGGTCAACCTCGGGAGGCGGAGAAAAGATATCGGCGGGCAGTTGAGATTAATCCTTTAGTCTCGCCTCGGCCGTATTTAAAGTTAGCTGCCTTTTATATGCGTCATGGTCAAAAAACCAAAGCTAGAAATATCTTTTACCGGTGTGCTTATCAAGCGTTTCCTAAAGACAAGGCCTTCAGGGCCCTGGAATGGATGTACAAATACACTGACGTTATTCTCTTACGGGATGCCTGCGAGAAAGAATATCTTAAGTTTAGGTAATTCTTGCTAAATCTAAGCTATAATACCTTATGAAGATGACTCTTACCGACGAAATTCAAAAAGCCAAAGAAGTTATAAAAGAAGCAGCTCAAAAATGGCCCCATGATCAGATTGCTGTAGCTTGGACTGGAGGCAAAGATTCAACAGTGGTTTTACATTTGGTGAGAGAGGTATTTAATGGCAAGGTACCTTTTAAAGTAATGTTTAATGACTCAACTATTGAGTTTAAAGAAATCTATGAGTTTATTAAAAAATATCAAAAAGAATGGA